>JAKLIR010000058.1 GCA_022709505.1 bacterium
TTTCGCAACTCCTCAGAACCGCGTTCCTCAACAATGGGAACCCGGAAAAGATGGCGTCGAGCTCGAGGTTGACCTTCTCTTCAGCATGCCCGCGGAAGTAGCTGTGATCGGGCTTCCCGGCAGCGGAAAGTCCGCTCTCGTGCGCGCGCTGACAAGGTCCAAGACCGAATCGGGCGAATTTGATTTCACAACGAGACGCCCGAGACTCGGGGCTTACGATGAGGGGCCCGCGGCGAGGGTTCGCATCATCGATATGCCCGCGCTCGTGGAACGCTCTTCAGATGGAAAAGGCATCGGCAACAGGTTTCTCGTTCACATGCTCAGGGTCAAAACCATCTTGTTCCTCCTCAACGCGGAGAAGCCCGGCGGCATGACCTTGAAGAATCAGTATAATATCCTTCTCGCGGAGCTTGCAGCTTTCGATGATTCTCTGCTCGAGAAAACGAGAGTGGTTGTTTTTAACAAAACCGACCTTGTTAAATCCGCATCGAAGAGGGGATTCGCGGACCCCGTGGTTTCGATCTCGGCGACGAACCTTTCCGGGCTGGACGAACTGAAGGGGATAATTGCAAATCAACTGGGGATTTCGAATTCATGAAGAAGACGAAGAAGATAAAACGAGTGGTTGTGAAGATAGGGAGTCGTGTTTTGTGCGGAGACCTCGACGGCCCGGACGAAAAATTCCTGCGGGAGTTCGCCGCCGGAATCGCGCGCCTGCACAAAAAGGGCTACGAGATAGTCATAGTATCGTCCGGGGCGATAAGGACCGGTGCGCCGAGGCTCGGGATGAAACAGGCCCGGATCGGGATCAGCCGCAAGCAGGCCGCCGCGGCGGTCGGGCAAGGTTTACTGATATCTAAATACATTGACGTTTTTTCAAAACACGGGATAGTGGTCGCGCAGATACTCCTGACGCCGGACATCACGAGCGCGAGGCAGATGTATCTGAACGCCAGAAACACGCTCCGGGCGCTTCTCGATATGAAAGTGATCCCGATCATAAACGAGAACGACACCGTGGCTTACGAGGAGATCAAGTTCGGAGACAACGACAGGCTGTCGGCGATATCGGCGATAATCGTCGAAGCCGACCTGCTGATATTGCTTTCCGACGTGATCGGGCTGTGCAGCGACGACCCGAGCGTATGTACCGACGCGAAACTGCTCGAGACGGTCACGGACATAGACGAGGAGATTCTCACGAAGGCGCGCGGTCCGAGGGAGAACGGCGGCGTGGGAGGAATGGCGACCAAGATAGACGCCGCCCAGATGGTGATGGAATCCGGGATAAGGATGGTTATAACGCACGGGCGCGAGCCACGAGCCGTGGAGCGGATCCTCGAAGAGGAACATCTCGGCACAGCTTTCCTGCCGAAGGACACGGCGCTCAGCGGCCGCAAGAAATGGCTCGCTTTCGGGTGTTCGCCGGACGGGCGGATAGTTGTGAACGAAGGCGCTCACGTCATGATCCGGGACAAAGGAAAAAGCCTGCTGCCGAGCGGCGTGACGGACGTGGAAAAGGAATTCGAACAGGGGCAGTGCGTGGAAATATGTTCGGAGGACGGTGTCTGCTTTGCAAAAGGACTCACGAACTATTCCTCTTTCGAAATACGGCGCATCAAGGGAAGGAAGTCGAGCGAGATAAAAACAATTCTCGGATTCAAGATCGCGGATGAGGTGATACACAGGGACGACCTTGTTCTGATAGGCGATTGAAGGCCGCCCATAGTAGGCGGGATGTATCTTTTACAGATCCGAATGAAACGAGAATTAACCTGCATTTTTCACCAATGTGGGTTTAAATCGGAATACGATTACCCGGATTTTACCGGTGAAAAATCCGAGTTAACGGAGGCGACATGGCGAAAGAAACCGCTGATGTATTGAAGAAGGCGAAAGCAGCCCGCGCCGCGGCGCTTGATCTGGCAATGCTGAGAGACGCCAAGAAGCGCGCCGCTCTCAGAGCCATGGCCGCCGCGCTGCGGAAGAACCGCGCGAAGATACTCAAAGCGAACGCGATCGATGTCGGAGCGGCCGAAAGACAGGTCAAAGCCGGGAAAATGTCGAAGGCGATGCTGAAGAGGCTGATGGTTGACGCCTCGAAAGTGGAGGAAATGGCGCGCGGCGTGGAGAGCGTTGCGAAATTGAGCGATCCAACCGGGATCGTCTTGAGCGCGATGGAAATGGACCGCGGCCTTGTTCTTGAACAGATAAGTTGTCCGATAGGAGTAATCGGGGCGATATTCGAGTCGCGTCCGGACGTGGTGCCTCAGGTTTCCTCTCTTTGCCTCAAGTCCGGCAACGCCGTGATCCTGAAGGGCGGTTCCGAAGCAGCGAACTCGAACAAGATACTCGTGGATATACTCACGTCCGCCGCGGAATCGGTCGGCGGCTTCCCGAAACGCGCGATTCAACTGATAGAGACGCGCGAGGAAGTCCGGCAGGTGCTCGAACTTGATGAATATATCGATCTTCTCGTGCCGAGGGGCAGCAACGACTTCGTGAGGTTCATTAAGGACAACACGAGGATACCGGTCTTGGGACACGCGGATGGGATATGCCACGTTTACATAGACGCCGGCGCGGACCTCGGGATGGCGGTCAAGATAGCGCTCGAAGCGAAAATCCAATACCCCGCAGCCTGTAACGCCGCCGAAACGCTCCTCGTCCACGAAAAAGTCGCCGCGTCTTTCCTGCCCGCGGCGGCCGCCGAATATGCGAAGCACGGCGTCGAGATGCGAGGATGCCCCAAGACGAAAAAGATCGTAAAGGGGATAAAAGCGGCGAGCGAAGCCGACTGGGGGACGGAATATCTCGACCTTGTGATTTCGATAAGGGTCGTGAAAGACATTGACGAAGCGATTCGCCATATTAATAAATACGGCTCGAAGCACACGGATACGATAGTCACGAGCTCGAAAACCGCTGCGAAGAAGTTCTTCGATTCGGTTGATTCGGCCTGCGTTTTCCACAATGCATCGACGCGTTTTTCAGACGGATTCAGATTCGGGAAAGGCGCTGAGATCGGGATCAGCACGAACAAGACGCACGCACGAGGCCCGGTCGGATTGGAAGGGCTTGTCATATATAAATATCTCATCAAGGGGTCTGGGCAGACGGTGGCTGAGTACAGTGGGCCGAAGGCGAAAAAATACACGCACAAGAAGTTGAAGTGAGGATTTTAGTATGTCTGAGGGGCTGATCGGTGGTGAAGGGGCATGAAAGAAAAAGGAAACATGAAATTCGTGACGAGGAACAAAAAAGCGTTCTTCGACTACGAGATATTGGATCGATTCGAAGCCGGCCTCGTCCTGAGAGGCTCCGAGATTAAATCCGTGCGCGGGGGCGGGGTTAACATTGAGGAGGGATACGTGAGGATGAAGGACGGCGAAGCCTTTTTGGTTCAGGTGAGGATAGCGCCGTACAAACAAAGCGGAACGTATTTCAACCACGATCCATTCAGGCAAAGGAAGTTGTTACTCCACAAACGGGAGATCGAATCCATAGCGGGAAGGGTGCAGAGGCGCGGGTTGACGGTTCTCCCATTATCTCTATATTTAAAAGGGAATCTTGCAAAGGTTGAGATAGGACTTGCAAGAAGCAAGAAAAAATACGATAAAAGAATGGATATTATAAAACGAGAACAAGAAAAAGAGGCGGGGCGTGAGATGAAGCAGCGCAACCGCCAATAATGCATTGGGGGAATGAAATACATAAAAGAAAGGGGGGCGTAAGGGTTCGACGAGGTTTCTACAATCGATTCGTGGCAGGTCGAGTTCTCCGTAAACTCGTAAAAAAAGCGGAACTTTCAAAGAAAAGCGAATAACGAATTAGCACTCGCTGCTTAATGCAGCGACGTCAACCGAACCGCACCGGTCGGGTTCGGATCTGGCGCCGTTAGACCGGATGCCGCAGCCCGACGCCCGGTAGGGATGCGAAAGACAACGCCGGGATTGGAGCTTAGGGACCCGGTTCGCAGGGGCCCGAAGGTCCGAAATCAAACAGCGAACTAAACCTGTAGATATGGGCCGGTTGGATTCTTCGGACGCGGGTTCAATTCCCGCCGCCTCCATGGTTCCCCCAAACCATGAAAAAAAAGCTCATTTCAAAAGCATTTTCGGGCGTTTGCCTCCCTTTCAAATCTCGTTTTCCGCGGATTGCGGCTATCGTTTTCGCATTATCTTTTTTTTACGCCGCGGCCGCGCAAGCTTCGGTCGTCGGTCCCAAGGTGGAAGAGCTCTCGATTCCCGGCCGGCCATCGATTGTGAAGTTGACTTTCTCCGGAAAAATACTCACAAAATCTTTCTATCTTTCTAATCCCGACAGGCTCGTGGTTGACGTGATCGGCGCCGTGATGATGGACAAGGCGAGCGCGACGCTGGTGGGTTCGGAGTTAGTCAATCAAGTCAAGATCGCTCAAAATCAAATCAATCCGGATGTTGTGAGAATCGTTTTCGAATTAAAGAAACCCGCCAAGCTCGAAACCGAAATATTGCAGGAAGAAGGAGTGATAAAAGTGTATGTCGGCGGCGGGGCGGCTGGAAGTCAGGCGGTCGCGAAACAGGCGCCGTTCTTTCCGGAGATCAAAACGAAAAAACTTTCGGACAGAGTGGAATTCACGCTGAATTTTCCGGAGAGTGTGGAGTTCAAGCAGTCGGAGACGGCGTGGCCGCCTAAATTCATATTGGATTTCAGCGGCTACAAAGTCAAAAATGGAGAAGACGAAATTGTTTTGAACGAGGGAGTAGTGAAACTCGCCCGCGTAATGGACTTGAAGCCCGGAGGCGACACCGCGCACCTTGTTATAGAGAGGGAACTGAACACAAAAGTCGATGTTGCAAAAACGGATGACGGGAAGACGGTCATTGTCTCCGTTCGGCAACCGGCCGTCTATGGCGCTCTGGTGGTGATCGATCCCGGCCATGGCGGGAAAGACCCCGGCACGATGACTGAAGACGGGGTGAGGGAGAAGGACATAGTGCTCGACCTCGGGCTCAAGCTTCGCGGTCTTCTCGAAGCCGCCGGCGCGAGAGTGATCATGACGAGGGACAGCGATGTCTTCATAACACTCGACGATCGGGCTTATATAGCGAACCGCGCGGGCGCGGAATTGTTTGTGAGCATACATATCAATTCCCTGCCGAATCACGGTTCAAAGCTGTCCTGTCGCGGCCCGCAGATGTATTTTTACTCGAAAAACAGCGAGGAATTCGCGAAAGTGATGCTCGGCGAGCTTTCCGATATCACGGCGCTTCCGGACCGTGGGATGTATTCGCGGAGTCTTGCCGTATTGAGAAAGACGAGCATGAAAGGGGTTCTCGCGGAAGTCGCGTTCCTGTCGCATCCGAGGGACAGGGAACTCTTGCTGGATGATATTTTCCGGCAGAACGCCGCAAGAGGGCTTTTCAACGGAATCGAGAAGTTCAGAGGCGGGCAAAGGTTGTATGCGGCTCTCGGGCCCGGAGCGGCGGCGCCGGTTTATCAGGTTTCAACCGCGCGACCCGCTGTTCAACAACGCGGCGGAGGAATATTGAATTCGGACACGGAAGAGGATTTGATCGAAGTGATCGACACTGTTCCGCAGAACGATAAAAATGAACTCGTCCATAGGCTGCCGGTTGCTGTTTCGCAACGGAACAAAGTGGCCGATGCTTCCTGTGATGTGAACACGAAAGGCCGGCCCACGGGGACGGCAGGGGTCAGAAAAGGAAATCCAAACATTCTCGACTCAACAGAAAAACAATAATTTTTGGCAAGTTAAAGCTTGTGAATCTATTTTTTTTCGAATGTTACGCCGAAAATATCCCAATAAACATAGCCGAGGATTTGCTTTCGCATTGATGAATAAAATGTGAATTGACGAAATGTATTATGTGATTTGGGTCACATTGCAGTAAAGAGTATTTTTTTCTGATAGTCTTGGGACTATAATCCACACTATGCATCAACGTGGATTGAATTGCGTCGATATGGAGTAAAAATTATGCCCCCAAAACAAGAAATGCTTTTCACCAACGCCGTCAAATCATGTCTCGAAATTGTGAAAAACTTGAAACAGGAATCCGCGCCGATAATCGAGTCGATAAGAACTAATAAACTGCGTGAAGACTACGTTGATGAGATAAGGAAATTTCTAATAAAATTCGACGAACTACCGTTGATTTTCGATAAATTGCCGCTGAAGGACGGCGTGCCGACGATACCTCTCGGAGAGAGCGACAAAATCAAGGCGATGGACTTGATGCCGGAGCTGATTAAGGGGCTTGAAGAACTTGCGGCGAACCACAAGGAAATGATAGTGGTCATGGAGACGGGAATGAAGGCTAACGCCGAACGCATGTTGCTCATGAATAAGTCGAAGAAGATTTTCGACAAATTCGTCAAAAAGCCGAAGCAGGACGCAAAATTTTTTGATAAGCAATGTTGAATTCTCAGTATTGAGATATTGACATATAAAATAATTTAATATAGATTATACCAGTTTTCACGTTATGTTTGTCTATGGTGGGAGGTAGGAATGCTCGAACAGTTTTATGGTGATATCTCATACGTCGCCGTCAGAAAAGGTTTGGACACATCGACTGTTAGGCAAAAAGTTTACGCAAACAACATCGCGAACGTGGACACTCCTCACTACAAAAGATCCGAAGTAAATTTCGAAGACGCATTCAAAATGGCGATTGCGAAAGCCCCGAAGAGACTTTCAGGTTTCAGAACCGATTACGGTCACATCCCGATCAATCCTCCCACGGACATAAATTCCGTAAAGCCGACGATATGGCGTGAGAACGACACGTACACGCGGGCGGACGACAACAATGTGGACATGGATGTCGAGATGGCCGAGGTCGCTAAGAACGAAGTTATGTTCAACGCCCTCGTTGAAGTACTGAGCAAAAAGATGGCCGGCCTGAAGAACGCCATAACCGGAAAGGTTGGATAAAAGATGTTACAGAACTCTCTCTTCACATCGATCGACACCAGCGCATCGGGTCTCACGGCGCAAAGACTGAGGATGGATGTAATAGCGGGAAACATAGCAAACGTTGACACCACCCGCACGCCGGAAGGCGGCCCATTCAAAAGGCAGCTCGTGGTTTTCGCCTCCAAGACCGACCTGACCTTCCGCAAATTCCCATTTCTTCCCATGAAGATAAAAACCCAGATGGAAAACCCCGGAGAGGGCGTGAAGGTTCTCGAAACCATGAAGGACCCGTCGCCGCCCAGATTGAAATACGACCCCGGGCATCCGGATGCGAACAACGAAGGCTACGTGGCCTACCCGAACGTTGATGTCGTGAAGGAAATGGTGGACATGATATCGGCGTCGAGAGCTTATGAGGCGAACATAACAGCGATCAATTCAGCGAAGGCGATGGCGATGAAATCGCTGTCGATAGGAAAATAACCGGAACGAAGCGGCGCGGAACGAAGCCGCTTAAACCAAACGGGCAAGGTGCTTTGAAATGAAACTCGATCCAGCATTCTCAGTAGGACCGATAAGACCGAGTTCTCCGCTTCCCTTCGAAACGGACGAAGTCAAGAAACAGGATCCCACGTTCGGCGAGATATTGAAAAACGCGGTGGACAATGTGGAAGGCCTTCAAAAGACGTCCAACGACCTTCAGTTCAAGCTCGCCATGGGAGAGGTCAAAGATATTCACGAAGTAATGATAGCGATGGAAAAAGCGAGCATAGCGATGTCCCTGACGATGGAAATCAGGGACAAGGTTATGGAAGCTTATCAAACAATAATGCGAACAGCCATGTAATCCACTGTAGCCGGGAGACCTTCGAATGAGAGAAAGGTTCGAAAAGTTAAGAGATAACGCAGTAGAATTCTGGAGAAAGATGAACAAGAGGCAGCGGATAATTCTCGCCGCTTCCGCCGGGGCGCTGTTTTTGGGGCTCGTGGCGATCTTGGTATTTCTGATCGTTCGCGCCGGCTCCCCCGAGCTCACGCCTCTTTTCACTAATCTCAGTGCGGAAGACGCGAACGCGATCGTCCAGAATCTCCGCAAGGACAACATTCCCTATAAACTTGAAGCGCAGGGAACGGCGATACTGGTGAACAAGAAAGACGTGTTCGAAAAAAGACTCGAGCTCGCCTCGAAGGGATTGCCTTCGAAGGGGATAGTCGGGTACGAACTGTTCGACACCACGAAGCTCGGAGTGACCGATTTCACGCAGAAGGTTAACCTCCGGCGCGCGATCGAGGGCGAACTGGCGCGAACCATCATGGGCCTTGAAGCCGTTGAGCAAGCCCGCGTAATGGTGGTGCAGCCGGAACAGAGCCTTTTCGTGGATTCGGAACAGAAGTCGTCCGCGTCGGTCGCCATCAAATTGAAAAAAGGGAAAACCCTCGGCGAGGATCAGGTCCGCGGCATAGTCCACCTCGTGTCCTCTTCGGTCGAGGGGCTCGACCCGAAATTCGTAACCGTGGTGGATTCCACGGGCAACATTCTTTCGGATGTCGAGGAGAAGCAGCGCCTCGCCGAACGGATGCAGATGACCGAAATGCAACTCAAGCACAAGAAGATCATCGAAGACCTCTATCAGGACAAAATTTACAAGGCGCTTTCTAAAGTTCTCGGAGAGCAGAACACGGTAGTGGTCGTATCCGCCGAACTCGACTTCAACGAACACACGACCGAGGACGAGGTTTACAAACCCGTAGTCGGCGATAAAGGCGTGGTGAGAAGCGAGCAGCTCATAGAAGAAAAATACCTCGGGACGGGAACCGTGCCCGAAATAGGCGTACCCGGAACGACATCCAACATACCCGGATACAAAGGGCTTGCGGAAGGCAACGCGGAGTACAACAGGTCCGAGGAAACGAGAAACTACGAAATCACCAGACTTATAGACAAGAAGAAATGGAATCAGGGCGACATAAAGCGGATATCGGTCGCGGTAATGCTCAACGAAGACCTGAACTTCGACGAGGTCGGCGCGCCGAAAAGAGCCGGCGCGGCCACATACCTCACACGACGCAGAGTAGCCGAGATCAGGGACAACGTGGCGACCGCCGCCAATCTTGACTACAACCGTGGCGATCAGGTTTCGGTCATCCCGATCAGGTTCATGCCGGATAAGAACAGCCCGCTCGCGGAATACCGCTTCAACGAGAAGATGGAGAAGGTCAAATATTACTCCCGCTTGTTCCTCGTGGTTCTTGCTCTGGTGGGAATCCTGCTCCTCACTCTTTATGCGCTCAGAGCGTCGGTTGTTAAGGAGGAAGTGGTAGAGGAACCGATAATCGAGGAGACATACGAGGAAACCCCGATGCCGGTGGAGGAACTGCTCGTGCCGGAGTTGACGGAAGAGCAGAGGACTCGCGAAAGAATCAAGGAAGAAGTGTTGCGGATGATCAACGACGATCCGGAAGGAGCGGCGCTGATCGTGAGGTCTTGGCTGTTCCAAGACGCATAAAGAATGACATCAGAGCCCTTCGGAGGGCGCCCGCGTTAATTATACAGGAGAAATGACATGGCGAGATCTGACGAAAAAGCTACGGGGATGAGGAAAGCAGCCATGCTGATGGTTGCTCTCGGCCCCGAAATTTCATCGGAGATATTCAAGCACCTTTCCGACAATGAGATCGAAAGGATGACCCTTGAAATAGCAAGCCTTACCAAGCTTACTCCGAAATTGAAATCCGACGTACTCGAAGAATTTTACAACATGGCCATGGCGAAGGAGTACATACTCGCGGGCGGCATCGACTATGCAAGAGACGTCCTCGAAAGAGCGCTCGGAACCGGCAAGGCGATGGATGTGATCAACCGCCTGTCAACATTCCTCGACGTAGCGCCTTTCGACTTCGCCCGGAAATCGGACCCGAACCAACTGCTCAATTTCATCCGGAACGAACATCCTCAGACAATCGCCCTGATACTTTCCTACCTGCAATCGTCGCAATCTTCATATATCCTGAAAAATCTCAACGATCCGTCCTTGCAAGTATCAGTAACGAAAAGAATAGCTTCAATGGACAGGACGAGCCCGGAAGTCATAAAAGAAGTCGAAAAGGTGCTCGAAAAGAAACTCTCGATGGTCTTGTCCCCTGAATATTCCGAGGCGGGCGGCATATCGGGAGTCGTGGAGATACTCAACCGCGTGGGGCGCAAAACCGAATCCGAAATCATGGACAAGCTCTCGGAAGAAGACCCGGAACTCGCGGAAGAAATCAAGAAGAGAATGTTCGTGTTCGAGGACATCGTAAAGATAAACGACAGAGACTTGCAGCAGGTTCTTCGAAACGTGGAAAGCGCGCAGCTCGCGACGGCTTTGAAAAACCAGAAGGAAGAAGTGCAGGGAAAAGTGTTCCAGAACATGTCGAAGCGAGCGGCGGACATGTTGAAGGAAGACATGGAATACGCGGGCCCGGTGCGGCTGCGCGAGATAGAAGAGGCGCAGCAGCACATCGTGAACACCATCCGGGGCATGATCGAATCCGGAGAAATCAGCGACTACAGAACCGAAGGCGGCGAGATGCTGTGATCTTTAGCGGCGGGGTAAAAAGTTAAACAGGCGGTCAGGAATGAGAATAATCAAAATAGCAGACACCGACAACCACAAAGCCAAAATCATACCGATGATATTTGACGAATTTCCCGAGCAGGTGGTGGACCTCGAGGAAGAAGAGCAGTCGGCTGAAGCCGCTGAAAGCAGCGCGCCGGCGCAGCCGGCCATCGACATGGAAGCCGTCCAGCGGGAAGCCGCGTCTATCATACAGAACGGTAAAGATCAGGCGAACATGGTTCTCCAGCAGGCCAACAACGAGGTCGAACAGACGCGAACCAAGATGCGGGAGGAGATACAGTCCCTCCAGCAGCAGGCTCAGGAAGCCTCGGAGGCGATGAAAAAGGAAGGTTACGCCGCCGGTTATTCATCGGGCGAGGAGAACGGCTACAAAAAAGGCTACGACGACGGATATTCAAAAGGGAAAACAACGGGACTTCAGGAAACTGAAAACGCCCTCAAAATGATCAATGAAGTTATCGAACAACTGAAAGGTTATCATTCGCAGATTCTCGCGGATTCGCAAAAAGATGTAGTGAAAATGGCGATTTCAGTGGCTGAAAAAGTTCTGCACAAGGAAATAATGACCGATCCCAATACTGTTTTGAGCGTTGTGAAAAACGCGATCAGTAAGGTGAGCTTCAAGAAGCAATTCGTGGTTATGGTGAACCCGCTGGACATCGAGGTTCTAAAAGCCGGCGCCGAACAAATCAGGGCGATGCTCAGCAATTGTGAATCGTTGAAGTTCAAACCGTCTCCGAACATCGAGCCGGGAGGATGCATGGTTCAAACGGAAAGCGGGACGGTGGACGCACAGATCGACAGACAGTTCACGGAAATAAAAGACAACGTACTAAACGCGATGGAAAAGGAAGATCAGGTCGGATAACCGGTCGCCTTTTTAAAAAGGTTTAAAAGAATGTTTAAAACAACGCCCTCCGACAGGGTAAGCGATTTTCAGAAACTGATCGGCAACATGAGCCTTGTTCGCCAGATCGGCCGGGTCACGGACGTGATAGGCGTGATCATAGAATCGCTCGGTCCTGAAGCGGCAATGGGCGAGGCTTGCACGATATACCCGAGAAACGGATACGCGCCGATCCCTTGCGAGGTTGTTGGCTTCAGGGGAGACAAGGTGCTTCTCATGCCGTTCGGGGAAATGCACGGAATAAGCCCCGGAAGCGAGGTGCACGCCTCGGGAAAACCGCTTTCGGTGATGATATCTGACGACATAGTCGGCAGAGTGGTGGACGGGCTCGGGAACCCGATCGATGGAAAGGGTAGGATCCCGAACGCGGTTCCATATCCGATCTATTCCAAGCCGCCGCAACCGCTCAGACGAAAAAGGATCACGGAACCGATGCCGCTC
>JAKLIR010000580.1 GCA_022709505.1 bacterium
CCACATGCCGAGTTTCAGAAATTCGCGACGGCTTACCGCCTTATCCCTCGAATCAGTTCCCATTTTCATATCCCATTTGTTTTGCTTGATTATAAATCAACCGCCTCATTCGTCAAAACCGAATTCCATCGATTACATATTTGTTTTTGAAAGTCCTTCGTGATATTATTGCCGGATTGAAAGGAACGGGTGGATGAAAGAACGATGAAAATTGACGAAAAGAGACTGCGGGAAGAGGCGGAGGATATAATCCGGTCGGCCGTTCCGGGCGGAGCACTGTCGGAACACGCCTCGAAAAAGCTTTTGAAGTTATACGGCGTCGAGACGGTGGAAGAGCGCCTGTTCGCGGACCCCGCGGAAGCGGGCGCGTGGGCGGAGGCCGCCGGGCGGCCGATGGTGGTGAAGCTGTGTTCGCCGGACGTTGCGCATAAAAAGGAAAGAGGCTTTGTAAAGACCGGCCTGACCGGGGGCGAAGCGGTGGAAACCGCCGCGCGGGAGATGCTGTCGCGGGCTTCGGACGTGCGGGTCGAGGGAATTCTCGTGCAGGAAACAGTGGTGGGAGAGCGGGAGCTGTTGGCGGGGCTGAGCCGCGACCCGGTGTTCGGGCCTTGCGTGACGCTCGGTCTCGGCGGTATATTCGCGGAGGCGTTCGGAGACGTTTCAGTTCGCGTTGCGCCCGTGACGGAATACGATGTGCGGGACATGCTCTCATCGCTGAAATCGGCCGCCGTGTTTTCGAACTATCGCGGGCTCGCGGCGGTGGACGAAGCCTCTCTCGCGAGGACGTTCATCGGCCTCGGCGCGATCGGCATGAACCACCCGGAAGCGGCGGAGATAGATGTGAACCCGCTGATAATCGACGGCGCCGGAAAACCCGTGGCGGTGGACGCCCTCGTCATAATCTCGAAAGGGGGCGGAAAATGAAGCGCGAAAACGAATCGCATCCCTTTGAAACAATCCTCGAACCGGAATCAATCGCATTTCTCGGAGCGTCCGACAGCCTGTTCACCATGGGCACGACCCAGCTCCACAACGTGATGCGCGGCGGTTTCAAAGGCAAGGTTTACCCGATACACCCGAAGCTGAAGACCGTGCTCGGAATGAAAGCGTACCAGTCGATAGACGACATCCCGGACGATGTGGAAGTCGCTGTCATGGTGTTGCCGACGGCGCTGGTTCCCAAGGTGCTCGAACAATGCGGCAGGAAGGGAATAACGCGAGCCACGGTGATATCCGGAGGCTTCGCGGAGGTCGGCGAGCAAGGGCGAGAGCTTCAAAGACAGGTCAAGAAAATCAGCGAAAAATACGGGATAAAATACAACGGCCCTAACTGCATAGGGGTCTGCAATCCAAAACACAATTACAACAACACGTGGTTTCCGTATCCGGGTAAACCGGGTCCGATCGGGCTTGCGTCCCAGAGCGGGACTTACGCTTGCCACACGTTCGCCTATCTCGACAATCTCGGGACGGGGCTGAGCAAAGGGATCAGCGTCGGAAACGAAGTCACGCTGGACCTCGTGGACTGCCTTGAATATTTCGAGAACGATCCCGACACGAAGGTGATAGCGATGTACATAGAGGGGATCAGACGCGGGAGAGAGTTCATCCGCACCGCCCGGCGCGTGGCGAAAAAGAAACCGATCGTGGCGTTGTACGTGGGCGGAACCGAAGCCGGCGCGCGCGCCGGCGCGTCGCACACGGCAGTCCTCGCGGGGCCGGACCCGCTTTACGACGGTGTTTTCGCGCAGTCGGGCATACTCCGCGCGGCGACGTTCGAGGAGCTTTTCGACTGGTCGTGGGCGCTCGCCACCCAGCCGATCCCGTCCGGCGTGAACATGGCGATCATCACGAACTCAGGCGGACCCGGCAGCACTCTCGCGGACAACTCGCAAAGACTCGGCATGCAAGTCCCCGTCTT
>JAKLIR010000581.1 GCA_022709505.1 bacterium
CGCGCGTCGGCGGCAACGCGCAGATCAAAGCCATGAAGAAGATCGCCGGAAGCCTTCGCCTCCAGCTCGCGCAGTACCGTGAGCTCGCGGCCTTCGCTCAATTCGGCTCCGACCTCGATAAAGCCACGCTCGCGCAGCTTACCAGAGGGGAAAAGATGACGGAACTCCTCAAGCAGGGTCAATATGTGCCGATGAAGCTCGCTGAACAAGTTATTGTGATTTTCTGCGGCACATCCGGACATCTCGACGATGTCCCGACTGCGTCGCTCAAGAAGTTCGAAGTCGAATTCCTTAAATTCGTATTCGATAAATATGGTGATATTCCGAAAGAAATAGAAGCATCGAACGACATGACGGCCGAAGTGGAAAAGAAACTTACAACAGCGGTCGAACAGTTCAAAGCCGGCTTCAGGCCGTAACAAAAAAAACGGCGGCATTCATACCGCCCGAGAGAAGGGGTGACCGGCCATTCCGGAGAACCCGAAATTCATTCGCAAAAGAATCGTCAGCGTGAAAAACACGCAGAAGATCACGAGCGCCATGAAAATGGTCGCCGCCGCGAGGTTGAGGCGCGCGGAAGAGCGCGCCCGGATGGCGCGTCCTTATGCGGATCGCCTCCAGTCGTTCCTCGACAGGTTCACGATTGATCCGGAGAACATTCCCCATCCGTTGGCGGAGACAAGGATTGTGAATCGTAGCGGTCTGCTCATAATCACTTCAGACCGCGGCCTTTGCGGGAGCTATAACAGCAACATCCTACGTGAAGCGACCAAGTGGCTCGAACAGAGGGACACCGATAAAACGCAGTTGTACATTATCGGAAATAAGGGGAACAGCTACTTCAAGCGGAGAAAATGGAAGATCGCGAAACACTTCGGCAACCTCGACTACAAGATCGACTATAAAGAAACAAAAGAAATAACGGACACGATCGCCAACGATTTCATCGACGGCAAAGTGGACGAAGTCGATCTTCTTTATTCCCGCTATGTCAGCCCCGCGGTGTGCAGGCAAACGATGCTCAACCTGCTCCCGATAAAGGCGACGGGAAAAGAGGAGCACACCGGCCCCGCGAGCGACTTCATTTACGAACCTTCGCCGGAAGAAATACTCGAAATACTGTTCCCGAAATACCTATACACGCGGATCGTAACGTCGCTTGCGGAAAGTCTCGCGAGCGAACAGGGCCAGAGAATGGTCGCCATGTCCGCGGCAACGGAAAATGCGGAAGAAATGTGCAGAATACTCACATTGAAATACAACAAGGCAAGACAGGCCGCGATCACGAAGGAACTCCTCGAGATCGTCGGCGGCGCGGATGCGCTTGAAAAGTAATCGAACCCGGATGGGCAGACCCCATCGAACGAGGTGACTCGAATGGCACTTGCAGACGGAAAAGTAGTTCAAATTATCGGACCGACGGTTGACGTCGAATTTCCCGCTGAACAGCTACCGGATATCTTGACGGCGCTGCACATCAAGAATCAATCCGCAGGCTCGACAATCGTGGTTGAGGTTGCACAGCACCTCGGCAACAACGTCGTTCGCGCGGTCAGCATGCAATCCACTGACGGACTCAAACGCTGCGACAAAGCAATCAACACGGGACAGCCGATCACGGTGCCGGTGGGCCGGAACACGCTCGGCAGGCTCTTCAACCTGCTCGGAGAACCCATCGACCTGCTCGGCGATCTCTCAACAGCGCCCAGACTGCCGATCCATAGACCCGCTCCCAATTTCGAAGACCAGACCTCGGTCTCCGAAGTCTTCGAGACCGGTATCAAGGTCATCGACCTCCTCGAACCGTACGCGAAGGGCGGAAAAGTCGGCCTCTTCGGCGGCGCGGGCGTCGGCAAAACCGTCGTCATCATGGAACTCATCCGCAACATCGCCACCGAGCACGGCGGCTTCTCGGTTTT
>JAKLIR010000582.1 GCA_022709505.1 bacterium
AACGTTGCGGATGGCGAACAGGTGACTTGCAACGGACTCGACTACACCTTTAAGTTAATAGGAACGGATGTTCAGGATGAATTCATCACTTCGATATCTCCTCTCGAAGGTACGGACACGCTGAAATTGTTCCCGCAGCTCAACGGAGGATGTTCCGGGGCGGAGGCCGCTTATGTTTCCGGCCCGACGTTTTTCGCAGGAGCATGGTACGCGGCAGTGGCGGACGGGAGTTACTACTCACAATACGGACGTGACGGATATATCAACGGATGCGACGTAACGCTCGACACCGCCGCGCAAGCGGGGCCGCAGGCGAATCCGTCTTTCACCGGAGGTACGGCTCTGTTCCATTCGCTGCAAGTTCAAAGCGGACTCGGAAAACTCGAAAACGAAATGGGAACCGCACTGACTCTCGACGGTTCCGAAACAATAACTATTTGCACATCAGCGGATTGCGGAACGACCGAGACCCCGCGGCATGCCCAGTTCTCCGGATCGAAATGGTATGTGGCGTCTCTCACCACAGGGCAGAAATGGGTTAGGATAGCAAAACCCGGATATGTGCTTCAAACAGACACGGCCCCGATAACGGTAAGCCGCACGGCGATGGTGTCGCCCGCATTGACGGTTTCGGGAGGCGATTCACTTCAATATACGGTGAAACTCACGAGGGTGGAGGACGAACTCGGCAACTCCATATCAATGGGTTCGCTCGACCAGTTGTCCTTCTACACGACGGCCGGATGCTCGGGCGTAGCCGTTGCAACGCTTCAGCAACTCTATGTCGGCGGTCCGAACGCGGCTTGGTATGCGGGTCTTCCGGACGGCTCTTACTACGCCGAATATCGGAAGAGCGGTTTCGTGGACGCATGCGATTCGAGCCCGATTTTCGTGGGCTCATCGACTGGACAGGGCGTTCCTTCCTTCCAGTCCGTGGTCGGCGATTCACTTAAATACGGGTTGAAGGTTCTACTTTATAACGACGCCGGAAGAGCCATAACCAACGCAACGCTTCTTCACGGCACTACGAGCCCGGTGTATGCGAATCAAGGCGCATCCGGAAATACCTATTATTTCAACACGACGGGTGCGGCGGCTCTGAAGGTTTCAAGAACCGGATATGAGACGATCGATCCCGCCGTAACCGCCAACAGCGTGGAACCCGGCGGAAACGACGTGGGCCAGACTGCTTTAACATTGATGGGCAACATCTACGGCGCTATCGGCACTGTAGCGGCCACCGCGGCGGGAACCAGTAAAACGGCGAACGGGCTCGTCAGCGTGAACAACGTCGAAATCACGGTGAAGCGAGGCGACACGAACGCCGGAATAACCGGCCTCGGAAACATCGCCAATTTCTATTTCATCAACTCGACGGGAGACAGAATAACCCCGGAGATATTCGACGAGGTTGACAGTATCGGACAGCCCGGCATTTATCAATTCAAAGTTGACACGACCGCTTTTACTCTTCAGATTAAAAATGTTGACTGGGACGACGATCCTTGGACCGATGCGATCGACTCCGACGTGATTTCTCTTGCGGGCCTCGACTCCAGTCTCCACTACTATTCATCGACGATGTACCCCGCCGCGGACTATATCGGGCTATCAACCAACTCCTCGATGACCGCGGGTGCGACCGCTGCGGTCGCGATCACGGCTTTCAACAACGACGGCGCCACCATCACGGTGGGACCGGCCGCGACTCTGAACGTCCAGTTCGCAATGACCGGCGGCTCGACGAGCCCCGCCTCACAGAAAGACATCGAATCAACGACTCTGACATCGGCAACGAGCGTGACCGGAACGTCGGACACGACGGTCACGGGAAAACTCGTCGCCGGTACGGCGAACATTGTCATAAAGGAGAACATTGCACCCGGAGCGACGCCGATCCTCCTTTCGGCGACG
>JAKLIR010000583.1 GCA_022709505.1 bacterium
CCACTATTCTCTTGTTCAGCCGTTTTGCGCCGTACACGAGGAAGAAGATTCCGAGGACCACGAGAGTGATTCCGAACGCACCCTGCCTGACATGCGATGTTACTGTGAAATAAAAAGCGCGCGGCAGATTTTTGCCTATAATGAAAACGCTACCGAGGCTGAAGATCAGCACGCCGAGCACGATGAGCGCGACCCATCTTTTCACTCTGAGCCCGGGAAGGAACCACTTCAGTTTGTTCATAAATATCTCCGGACGTCCTGTCTATGCCCCTGCGAGCAGGTCACGATGTTTAACTGAAACCGTGTAGCCGTGCTGATTCAGTATGCGGCAAAGTTCTATGGCGAGAACGACCGATCTATGGTGCCCACCGGTGCAGCCGACCGATATGACGAAGTTGCTCTTTCCCTCCGAAATCGTGTGCGGCAGCATGAAAAGAAGAAGGTCGGTGACTTTCCTCATGAATTCTCCGGTGAGAGGGTGGTTCATAACGTATTCGTAAACTTCGACGTTCTCGCCGCTCAGGTTTTTAAGAGCGTCTTCGTAGTAAGGATTCGGAAGGAATCTGACATCGAAGACGAGGTCGGAGTCGAGCGGGAGTCCGTATTTAAAACCGAAAGAAATTATTGTTACCGTGAGTCTCGATAGTTCATGGTCGCCGAGTATCGCTGTTGAAAGAGTGTGCTTAAGCGCCCACGGGTTCATTCTCGTGGTGTCGATGTAGAAATCAGCGCGATCCTTGAGTCTTTTCAGCTTCAGGCGTTCCGCGTTTATGCCGTCAATGATACGGTCGTCCCCACCGGCGAGCGGGTGAGTCCGGCGCGACTCCTTATAGCGCCTGACGAGGACTTCGTCAGATGCGTCAAGGAATATGATCTTATAGCTGTATCCGGACTTGTCGAGGGAATCGAGCGCTTTGAAAAGATCGTCGAAGAATTCGCCTCCGCGGATGTCGCTGACGAGCGACACCTTGTCTATCCTCCGCTGTGAAGTGGAGCAGAGTTCGGCGATGTGCGGGATCAGGGACGGCGGGAGGTTGTCCACGCAATAAAAACCCATGTCTTCGAGGCATTTGTTCGCAAATGTCTTGCCCGCGCCGCTCAGACCTGTGAGAATGAAAAAATCCACGTTGCTTTTTTTATCCTGCGTATCCATATTCTTTCAGCTTCCGCATCAAATCTGATTTTGAATCCGTTCCGACGTTCATTGCATTTACAACATATCTGGCCAAAACGTCAACTTCGAGATTTACGGCGTCTCCGGTTATCTTGGTCGCGAGAGTGGTTCTATCGAGTGTGTGCGGGATTATGTAAACTTCGAATGAATTGTTTCCGACCCCGCCGACCGTCAGACTTATTCCATCGACCGCCACGCTTCCTTTTTCAGCTATGTATTTCCTAAGCTCCGGGGGAAACCCGATCGCATAGACCGTCTGTGTGGTATCTGATTTAACTGAAATGATTTTCCCCGTGGCATCCACGTGACCCGTGACGATGTGGCCGCCGAGAGGGTCCCCGACCTTGAGGGCGGGCTCGATGTTCACTGAATCCGAAACTTTCAAAGAGGAGAGGGACGTGCGGCGGAATGTTTCTTCGCCCACGTCCATCTCGACGCTGTCATGGTTTATGGAAGTTACAGTCAGGCAGACGCCGTTGACGGATATGCTGTCTCCGAGCCCCGCGCCGGCGGCGCTTTCGGGGCAAATGACGCTCAGAGACATGGAGCCGCCTTTCTTCCGCAAACGCTCGATCTTGCCAGTCTCTTTGATAATTCCCGTAAACAATGTGGTCTCCGATCCTCTATTTCACCATTTTTAGTTTATCCGAGCCGCCGGAATTATTCAATGAAGCGAGTATGTCGGGCGGATCAATATATCGGGGCGCAGTTGAAACTTGGCGTGATTTAG
>JAKLIR010000584.1 GCA_022709505.1 bacterium
CGATTTTTATAAAAAACGTCTCGGTGATGAATTCATGGTTCAGCGACTCGTGGGAAAAGACAACGAGGAGTACACGGTTGCTGCTTTCGGGCTCGGCGACGGCGCCGCACCCGCGAAATTCTGCCTCAGAAGAAAACTCAGCCGCGAGGGCGCGACCGCCAAGGCGGTCGTGACGTCGTGCAAAAATATCGAGAATGAAACGGACCGTCTCGCGGAACTCTTCAAGCCCGTCGGCCCCACGAATTTTCAGTTCAGGATACATGACGGCGAACCGCTACTTCTCGAAATCAATCCAAGGATTTCGTCATCCACATCGATAAGGACGGCTTTCGGATATAACGAGGCGGCCATGTGCGTCGCCTACTTTCTCGAAGACGTCGTCCCCGGAATTCCCGAAACGAGATCCGGTTCGGCCGAACGATTCATAGACGATGTAATTACTTATGATAGCGATCATCGCTGATATCCACGGGAACCTCCCGGCTCTCGAAGCGTCGCTTCGAGCTATTAAAACACTCGGTTGCGATACTACCGTGTCCCTCGGAGACGTGGCGGGATACTATTGCTTCATCAACGAATGCGTGGAGTTGCTCGCCGACGAAAAGATAACGAACATCATGGGCAATCACGATCTCTACATAACAGAGGGATCGAAATGTCCGAGGTCGCGTTCGGCGAATATCTGTCTCGACTACCAGCGTGGCGTTCTGAAATCGGAAAATCTCGAATGGCTGAAAAATTCGTCGGACGAACATTCCTTTGAAGGCATGAACATGGTTCACGGCGGATGGAACGATCCCGTTGACGAGTATCTATACGAAGTAGGCGCCGACTACTTCAAACCGCTCGCGAGCCGCTATTTCGTTTCCGCCCACACGCACGTTCAAACTCTTATCGATTTCGGAGAAAAGATTTATTGCAATCCGGGCGCCGTCGGCCAGCCTCGGGACGGCGATCCGAGAGCTTCTTTCGCGACCTTCTCGGAAGGTGTGTTCAAACTTCATCGGGTGGAATACGATGTCAACGCAATAATTTCATCCATGAAGTCGCTTGGTTTCGAGGATCGTTTATATGAAAATCTCAGGTCCGGGACCAAGATCGGCGGCGGAGTTTCAACAGTGAAAACATCCTTCACGATTGACAACAATTCACTCGAATAATATTCATATATATGGCCATGATAACACTCGTTGTTTTAATACGGAGCGATTTACAATGATCGTTTCCGTCATACAATCAAACTACATCCCTTGGAAAGGGTACTTCGACATCATACACGACTCGGATGTTTTTGTTTTTTACGACGATGTGCAATATACGAAAAACGGATGGCGGAACAGAAACAAGATAAAAACCCCGAAAGGCGCCTCGTGGGTGACTATTCCCGTCGGTTCACATCTCGATAAACTCGTCTGTGAAATCGAGCTTAATAATGATTCATGGCAGAAAAAACATTGGCTGACGATAGAACAGTTCTATTCGAAAGCTCCGCACTTCGACGAATACAAGGATTTCTTCTCGGACTTCTACCTCGGCTCGAAATGGGAAAGTCTTTCCATACTCAATCAACATCTGATAAAAAATATCGCCTCCGATTTCCTCGGGATCAAAACAAAATTCATGGACTCCCGGGACTTCGACCTGAATGGCTGCAACGTTGAAAGGCTCATTTGTCTTTTAAGGAAAATCGGAGCGGACACGTACATTTCAGGCCCGGCGGCGAAAAACTACATCATCGACGATATCTTTGAAAAAGAGGGTATCCGCCTCGTATATAAGGATTACACGCAATATCCGGAATACTCTCAGTTTCATCCGCCGTTCGATCATAACGTAAGCATAATCGACCTGCTTTTTCATGCCGGACCGGATGCGCCGGAC
>JAKLIR010000585.1 GCA_022709505.1 bacterium
CAAGGTGTCTTTTTTCTTCACCGCCATGGACGACGCGCAGAACTATTACGCGGACGTGCCGAAGCAGAAAATCGTGTGGACTACCGAGAACGGCGCGAATTATCCCGTGGTGATTCAGGATGAAAACCGGCCGACCCGCATCATTCCGAACGATCTTGACTTGATTTCCGAATCCATAGGATACGACGGCGATTACGTCTATCTGAACTTCGTCGTGGAGGGCGAAATATCGGCCGGTACGGTGGCGCCGATGGCGATCAACATTTATTCGGTCGGTTTTTACCAAACGCTTATCAGCAGAACGATCCCTGTCTATGTTCTCGAGCACGCGCAGCTCGCGCCGACGCTGAACTTCCCGGTCACCGGCTTGCTCGATGTGGATAAGGACTACGACGAGGTGAAAACGGCGGACACATCTTATTATTCGAAGAGAAATTACCTCTACGCGAGGTTCAAGAAAAGTGTTTTGGATGAAAAGAAACTCGACCGCGCTATTCTCGTGTTCGGAACGGCGCTCGGGACCGAGTGCAAACCGCTGAATCTTCAGGCGGCGGACATATCGAGCTACATAAATGTCGCGTTCGTGGACCGTTCGTTCGACGTGAAATAGAGTGTTCCGCGGCCTCCTTTAATGCATTACGTTTGAGTTGTAGGAACGGGTCTCCGCACCCGGCCGCCCCGAAAGAACACCCCCTGACGTCCTATCCCCACGTGGATCCCGGGTCTCAGCCCGGGATGACGGAAGAGAGGCGGCGGGATGACGTACGCTAAGGTATCTCAAGAAAAGCAGAACTTTTCCTCGTTACGATGCTATGCGACATAGAGAATTTATCTGAGGGCGCGGGCGTCTCGCCCGCTCTTTTCTCGTTCTGGCGCTCCGCAGCTTGGCTCCTTATTTCCTCGTTACGATGCTCCGCGTCGTAACGCAAGGCAAGGCCGCTCCGCGGCCTCCTTTAATCTTCGGAGAAAAAAGGGATTAGACGGATTTTTTTATCCTGTCGATAATTGCGTCCATGTCTTCGCGCTGAATGTCGATCGGCGGAGTGAACCGGACGACGGCAGGATTGCCGGCCGTCGGCAGCGCGATCACACCGTTCGACGCGAGGTTTTTCGTGAAAGAAGCCGCAACGTCCGCGGACACCGCTTCGATCCCGCACAAAAGACCGATCCCTCGCGCTTCCTTGAACCGATCCGGATGCGCGGAGGCGACTGTTTTCAGCGCGTCGAGCAGCAGCGCGCCCTGAGCCGCGGCATTTTCCCATAGTTTGTTTTTCGTGATCACGGTAAGCGCTTCCATGGCTACTATGCAGCCGAGGTCCGCGCCGCCGAATGTTGAAAGATGTATGAGAGGATGCGTCAGCATGAACCTGTTGAGTTTCGTGGTGAAAACGGTGGCCGTGATCGGGAACACCGTTCCGCCCATGCCTTTCGAGATGGTTATGATGTCCGGAGTCACCCCCTCGTATTCGCAGGCGAACAGCTTGCCCGTGCGCCCGAGGCCGGTTTGCCCTTCGTCGATTATCAGCACCGCGCCGTGCCTGTCGCACGCGCGCCGCGCTTCCTTGAGAAAGCCCGCAGGCGGTATCTTCAGCCCGCCGTCGCTCTGCACGGGTTCGACAATCACCGCGGCGGTCTTGTCCGTCACCGCCTTGTGTAGCGCGCCGGCGTCGAGCGGGATGCGTTTGACGTTCGGGATCAGCGGCCCGAAGAGGCGCTCTTTCTCGGGGTCGTCCGAGGCGGACAGTGCAAATCCGGTGTGCCCGTGCGCGGCGCCCTCGACAGCGACGTACTCCTTGCGGCCGGTCGCTCCCCGCGACAGCTTCAAAGCGAAGTCGTTCGATTCCCAGCGCGATACTCCGAACACCGTGCAT
>JAKLIR010000586.1 GCA_022709505.1 bacterium
AATACTTATCGAGCATGGCGTTCCGAAGCCCGGCGATGATAAAATCTGAAGTATTACTGTAACCCCTGCGATGAAAAGTATTGATGAAAAATATTCCGAATTGATGAAGCACGCCGTCGAAACTTCGGCCGAGAGACGCGCCTTGGTGAAAATCACCGTTGGAGCGGCCACTTGTGGGATATCCGCCGGAGCACTCGATACTATTCATGCGTTCAAAGAAGAGATCGCAAGAATCGGGGCGGATGCGATTGTATCGAAGGCGGGATGTTACGGCCATTGCTACGCGGAACCCCTTGTGATGATAGAGAAACCCGGTATGCCTCCTGTTTTTTACGGGAATGTCCTACCTGATATTGCGAGGGTGATAGCAACGAATTTCGTGCTCGGAGACGACCCGTGCCTCGAATGGGCGCTCGGGGCGGCGGGCGATTGCGACACCGTCCCTTCAATTTATGAACTGCCGCGTTTTTCGTCGGAGAAAAGAAAACTGCTGCGCAGGTGCGGCCTCGTGGATCCGTTTGATTTGAATGAAAGTATCGAAAGGCGCGCCTATCTCGGATTGAGCAAGGTTCTTAAATGCGCCGCTGAGGAAACTCTCTGCGAAATCGAGAGATCGGGATTGAGAGGTCTCGGCGGAGCTGGATATCCGACACATCTTAAATTGCGTGACGTGATGAAGCGCGAGTCCGCCGCTAAATATGTGATATGCAACGGAGATGAGGGCGATCCCGGCGCGTTCATGGACAGGATGCTGATGGAGAGCGATCCTCATGCGATTATCGAGGGGATGGCGATTGCAGGATACGTCGCAGGCGCGTCGAAAGGAATCGTTTATATCAGGCATGAATACCCTCTCGCGGTGAAGACCATGAGAGCGGCGATCGAACAGGCGCGAGCAGTGGGAATAATCGGCGAGAGTGTGCTCGGATCGGATTTTTGTTTCGACATAGAGATATTCAGAGGAGCTGGAGCGTTTGTGTGCGGGGAGGAGACGGCGCTGATTATGTCTTTGGAGGGGAAGAGGGGCATGCCGGCGCCGAGGCCGCCGTATCCAGCCGAGTCGGGTTTCATGGGGAAACCGACGTACATGAGCAATGTGAAAACGATGTGCGGCGTCTCGTACGTCATGTCCGAAGGAGCGGAGGCGTACATGGACGGGTCCCCCGGCGGAACAGCAGTGCTCGCGCTTGCCGGGAAAATCAGAAACACCGGTGTTGTCGAAATTCCAATTGGGACGAGTATGGAAGAAGTGGTGAACGTGCTCGGCGGCGGAGTACCTCCGGCGATTTGCGCCTCCTCGGTTACAGGCGAAGCGCCGGTGGGGAGAACGAGGGCGTTCAAAGCCGTGCAGACGGGCGGCCCGTCCGGAGGGTGCTTGCCTGCGCGGGTTCTTGACACACCGGTCGGATTCGAATCGATGAAAGCCGTCGGCTCAATGATGGGTTCAGGTGGCGTGGTGGTAATGGATGAGGAAAACTGCGTCGTGGCCGCGGCTCGATATTTCCTCGAATTCACAAAAAAGGAATCATGCGGAAAGTGTACTTTTTGCAGGGTGGGGACGGCGCAGATGCTCGAAGTGATGAAGCGCATAACAAAAGGCGATTCCTCGATGGACGATCTCGCGTTGATCGAGAGACTCTGCGTGACTGTGGCTGAAGGCGCCTTGTGTAACCTCGGGAAGACCGCGCCGAACCCGGTGGTTTCGACACTCACATATTTCAGGGATGAATACATTTCGCACGTGATGGAAAAGAAGTGCCCGGCGCTCGAATGCAAGGAATTGATCGCATATTACATCAAGCTCGACCGCTGCCGGAAAAGCTGTGATGCGTGTGTGGGGAGTTGCCCGACGGAAGCCATATCCACG
>JAKLIR010000587.1 GCA_022709505.1 bacterium
GCGTTCGTGGCGGAGATTTTTCTTCCGCCCCCGCTGAAGCTGAACAGCCCGCCGCCCATGTCCTGCACGTTTGTTCCGGCGGTTAAGTTGTTCACTACGACCCCGGTGATTCCGGCGTCGAGCTGCAATGCGCCTTGATAGTCTGTCGTGCCGCCGCCGTTTATACACGCATCGATGTTCAGCGTTGCCGTTATGGTGCCGTCTCCGTTGTCGGCGTATCCCGACAGCCATATATTCATGAAGTTCTGATTACCTATGCCGATCCCGGAACCGTAGTTTGCGTCGGTGTCCCAATCCAGAGGCTGGAGTTTCACCGAACCGGGCGCTGAGACGAGGTCGATTTCGTCCGGATCGAAAGTCCCGGCTTGCCAATCCGCTTGGGTTGTCAGCGTCGTGGTTGCGCCGTTCCCTCCGTTCAGAAGATATTTAGAGTTGTATGTTGTTGCATTCGCGATTTGATCTATCTGGCTTGTCAGTCCTTCCACTTCGAGCTGCATTCTGTCGAGGTCGTCGTCTGAAAACAGAGCTTGAGAGGCCGCGCGCACCGCTATATCACGGCCTCTTTGCAGCAGATCGTTTATCTCCGCGAGAGAGCCGTCCATTGTTTGAATCATCTTTATGCCGTCTTGGATGTTGCCTATCGCCGTGTCGAGCCCGTTGATTATTGCTCGGTTGGAGCTTGATATCGCAAGGCCGGACGGATCGTCCGCCGCCCGGTTTATCCGAAGTCCGGATGACAGCCTTTCACTTATAGTCTTCGAGTTCTGGAAATAAAGCCGCGCGATGTTGTTTGTGAAAGCTCCGAAATAATTGTCTATCCGCATTTCTCCGCTCCCTTCGCTATCGTATAAGAATAGCGATGATAGACACGACCGCGGCTTCACTACGGCAGTCGAACTCCTCCGTGCACGTCAGACACATCCCCGCGAATTAATAGTATTGTTAAATAACGCGAGGTACGGCTATGCCCGCCGGGTCGTAGCGGGGCGGATTCATGATGTGCTTATGCGGCTTCGGCCGGTCAGCCGTTCCACATAAGCTAAAACCGAGGCTCGCCCCGAAATGCCGATATTAAGTTGCGCCCGAATACCGCAACCCCAAGGGATCTTTCATTAGTGAAAAATCCGGGTTAAGCAAAAGCTCTCCCCACGGGCGTTCGAGGTTGCGTTGCGATATCGCGCATTAAACCCGGATTCGTCAATGGTGCGTCGAATCCGCGCAACTGATTAGGATTAACTCCATGCGCAATACCGCACATATTGATAGTATTCATTTTCATCGGCATGAAACAGGGATTTATTTAACAGATTCACAAAATATATTTGGGGGGGGTAAGAGCTTCCAACGAAACGAGATTCTTATGCTTGAAGGTTTTGCCGGATGATGATAAAAATAACCGGAAGCGCGAAGACGGCCGTTCCGATGCAAACGGCGAAGGCCGCGAATAACTTTTTCGGAGTCCCAAATGAAAACCGGCGTTTATGTGGAAACTCTCGAACCCGAGATACTCATCGAACAGGATGTGAAAGGGATTCTCGCGGAGTTCGGCTGCGACGTGGGAATGGGCTTCGATCTCCCGTACGGCGGGATATCCGGCGAAAGAGCGGCCTACTACGACCGCTATCTACGGGCGATGGACGTTCTTCGCGAATCCGGAGTCCGGCTTTTTCTCTGGCCGCTCGCAAGGAAAAACGACGGCTACTGGCTGAACGAAAAAAACGTGGATGTCTTTTCCGCCGGGCTCGAAAGTTTTTCGGAATACGCGCAAAGAGCCGGGGTCGGCGTTCCCGGCTTTATATACGACATAGAGACACCGTGGAATCAAGGGACGGTTTTCACGGCCGCCGCGAAAAAATCCGATCGTCG
>JAKLIR010000588.1 GCA_022709505.1 bacterium
TTGGTGTTTACCGGACTTCGCTTGTTCATTGTCTTTGTTTCTCCTGACCTGAAATTCAAATTTCATAGATTCAGTTTACACTGTTTTTTCAACGCAAGTCATCGATCTCTCAAAGCGATATTGACGGCTGCTATACCAACGATTATAATACCAATAATTGGAATAGCAATAGATCGCGGCGGGATTGCTCATTTAATGAGCCGTTAATTAAGCATTGCGTGTTTGAGGGCTTTCGCGAATAAGAGAGATATGAATATGGACGCGGACAATATCTTGATTCTTCGGAATAAAGATGAGGCAGGCGATTCGATTTGTGTCGAGTTCAAAAACGCGGGTTTCAAGGTTATTTCGGTAACTGATATGGAGAAGGCGCTACAACGAGTTGTTGATGTTAAACCGGATGTTGTGATCTTGGATGCGGATCAATCCGAATTAAGAGGAATTGAAATCTGCCGGGCTATAATCAGAGACGGCAATGTGGACAGCCGCATCATAGTCATATCCGACAAGAAGGATCTCCATACGAGGCTTTCATATTTCATAGCCGGCGCTGATATATTTCTATCAAAACCTTTCAATGTTAATGAATTGCTTTGTGAGATCACTAATGTGATTTGTCAAAAGAAGATGTCATCCGTTCACATATTTAATGCATTGCACGAGTGAGAATCACATAGGTAAAAGAGGTGAATCATGCTGATCAGCCTGAAAAGCGTTTTGAATTATACCATTAAAGGGAATGATGGAAAGTTGGGTCGGGTGAGGGATGTCTATTTCGATGACGATTCATGGTTTGTGAAGTTTTTTGTGGTGGAGATCGGGGATTTTTTAAGAAGCAATAGAGTGTTGATCTCCCCGTCGCAGGCTAAACGAGCGGACCACATGAGAAAAACGATTGATTTTGAACTGAGCAAGGATAGCATTCGACAATCTCCGGGAGCAATTCTGCATAAGCCTGTTTCCGTTGCGATGAAGGAACAATTCACGGTTCGTAATAAAAAGATACGCTTCCGGGGCCTTCAAGACGCAAATGCGGATAATGTCGTTCCTTTTCCTTCATTCCAGATCGATCCTAATCTTCGAAGTGTCAGGGAGGTTATCGGATATCGCGTCCAATCATTCAGCGGTCCGGCGGGGCGCCTTTCGGATTTGTCTGCTTACGAAGAAGGTTGGAACATTCGATATCTTGTGATCGACATGAGCAGTTTTTTTCGCAGCAGAAAAGTGATGATCGCGCCACAGATGGCGCAGCGCATCGTATGGGAGGGGAAAAGGATAGAGATTGAAGCGGTAAGAGATGAACTTTACAACAGTCACGAACGTGATAATCGATAATTGTATGAAAACGAACGGCAGAATCGGGATGCCGAACTGAAAAAGGAGATAATTTATGAGTGATAAAACGATTGCAAGTCTTATACGAAAAGCAGCTATAAAAGCAGGGAAGGACAATGGTTCATCATCGGGCCGAGCGAAAACAACTTCGGTCGAATGGCCTGTGAGTTGCACTGTCGGGCCGGGCCTTGAGGGAGCGATAGCATGCGAGACGAAAATTGGTTTTGTGAACGGCTCGAAGAGTCAGTTGATATATCGTGGATACGACATTTTCGATCTTTGCGAGAATTCTTCATTCGAGGAGGTCGCATATCTGCTGATGTACGGAAGAATGCCGTCCGAGAAACAAATGGTTAAGTTCAAGAATAAGCTGTTCAAGTACATGTATATTCCCGAAACCACACGACTCCTGACCAGTTTCCGAATTGAAGAGATGGACACGATGGCCTCGCTACGGTTCGGCATTAGTTTGCTCAGACTTACAAACGCACGAAAGAAAAAGGCGGACGGATTTCCGGAGACAT
>JAKLIR010000589.1 GCA_022709505.1 bacterium
TCCCTGAAAAACGACTCGAAGGAAACGAGATTCTACAAGCGGATATGGTCGCCTTCCGGAGCGGGCGGTGTTTCCCTTCGCGTTTATATCAATGGAACTGAATCTTGGGGGTCGGGACTGTTCCAGAGAGACCCGGTCGAACCCGAGTCGGACGACCCCGCCGACGCCATAAAGCTCGATCCCGGCGAATCGAAACCCGTGCTGCGGCTGGTCTTCAAGAACCTCGCGGAAGGCAGCTACTCGATAAGCGCGGAATACGAAGCGAAATACACGGTAATAGGAAAGGTTAAGAAGGAATGGTGGAACGGGATTTCCAAATCAAATCTGCTTAACGTGAAAGTGAAAAAACAGCTTCCGGAAAAAGAGGTGTCCGCGGCTTTAAGATCAGTCATACGTGCAATCCACGGAGATTTTCTACTTCTGAAGAATAAATACCCCGAAATGGCCGGATATGACGCCGGGGCGCTGAAAACGCCGAAGGACTCGTTTTCGAAACTTCCTGTCATCGACTATCCGGGCGCAAACGCGAAAAAAGTCGGGTTGAAAGTATATTTCAACGATCCGAATTTCCAACCTGATAAGATCGCCATGTTGAACGAAGGCTACCCGTTTCTGGATGTAAGCCTTTTCGCGCATTTCGTGCAAAACATGCAGCCGAACCTTCGAAACGAGATAATCAGCACAATAAGAACGAGGGGAAGGGCGCTGTTCGCGGAGTCGCGAAGGCTCGAAAAGGAACTTTCTGTTGTTATCGATCCGTTCGATGCGCCGACCGCGGGACAATTCGCGAGATCGCCGATAATTATTCGCGGCGTGATAACCAACACAACGGTGGGTGAAGAGCAGCCGTATGACAACTCTCTCAAGAAATGGATTGTCACGATAAAAGTCAACCGTGTGTTCAAAGGTTCTATAAAGGCGAAAACAATCAAGGCTCAATGCGGAACACTGAGCCTGATTTTCGGAGAATCCGCGAAAGTGAAAGGCAAGGAATACGTCCTACTGCTCATGGAAAATAAAGCGATCAATGAGAATTACACGATAACCGGCGCGCAACCGCCCCTAAATAACGTCATCGATTGGTTGGAAAACAAAAGATACATGAAATAACCCAATTTCACCAATGTGGGTTGAAATCGGAAAAAGAGATGAGATACAAGACGCATCGAGCGAGAACGAGGGAGCATACTGTTTCGTATGTGACCGAGTTCGAGTCGATGATGCAACACAGTAGATCGCCCTTTTTACGATTTCCCGGATTTTTCTGGTGAAAAATCCGAATAAAAGCGGTTTTTAAAGCTGTTTCATTCGAATTTTTCGGATCACGGAATATCAGGCGCGGCAATAACGGCGCTTCGTATGGAAAGAGGACGGCGACGGAGCGGCGAGCCGCCGCCCTCAATGCCGGACTCAACTCAATAATCTTGAATAATTCTCAAATAATTGAGTAAATAAAGGAAAAAATAATTTATTTAAATTACTAAAGTTTGTCTAAAGTATGCCGATAAATGACATAAGAGCAATTGTGTGAACAGGTGTTGACATGGAGATCGTAAACATTAACAGCGCGGCGCCGCAGAAGACGGAAGAGCTTCGCGACGTCAAAACAGCCGCCAGAAACAAGGCGGCGGTCAACGCCTACGCAAAGACCGAACGGAACGACAGTGTGGATGTTTCATCGAAGGCGAAACTGCTCCACAAGCTCCGGGAAAAGTTTGACGAGCTTCCTCAGGCGAAAGCCGAAGGTGAAGTGAAGGAGCTCAAGGAAAAAGTTGAGTCCGAAATCCACAAAATGAGCTCGGAAGAAATAGTGAGCTCGATCCTGAAAGGAACGCTCTTTCAGGTT
>JAKLIR010000059.1 GCA_022709505.1 bacterium
AAGATATCGACCAGTTAATGTAAAGGGGCTCGCGGAAGAGTTGAAAGATAAGCGACGTTGTCATTATAAGAAGCAAAAGTAATGCCGTGAAAATAAAAAATATGTTCTTGCGCCGGGAAAAGCAATCTGCGATAAGCCGGCAGGAGGAGGCGAGTCCGAGAACGAAGAGAAAGCCGCTGTGAAACAAGGCGGCGCCTGAAACGAAGCAAAGGAGCAAAATACTTCTGAAGTCCTTTGATTTGAAATAATTCATTGCGGCGGAGAAGATCAGCACAATGAAAAGGATCGTCCATGCCGCGGGAACGATCGATCGAAGAGTGACGGTTGTTGTTTGAAAAGCCGCGAAACAGACGACTGCGCAGACGCCTATTGTTGCATCCGCCGCCAGTTCAGCCGTTGTTGTGAAAATCATGACTAACGTCAATGCGATGAGGACGGCGTTAAAAACCGACATTGCGAACTCATGCGAACCGAATGGGAGAATTCCGGATAGGGCTGTAAGCATCGTCGGGATGGGATAGCCGCTGAAAGTCATTTTTTTCAATGTGGATACCGCGAGGATGGACTCGGGCGTGTTGCCCCAACCGGTGAAAGAGACCGCCAGCCACAGCGCTCCGGCGAGGCAGAACAAATATATCAAGGTCGCGGTGAACGAGTATTTTTTCATTTCAAGAATTCAATTCTTTCCGCTCGGTTTCTTTTTATAGAATTCGTTTCCGATGCCTCTGTACATTATCAGACCTAATATTGGCACGAGCAAAATAAGGGTCCAGAATATCTTGTCGAAAATCCTGAAATCTTTTCTTCTAAGGCATTCGACGATGTGATATATCCAGAAAATAACAAAGAGTAAAAGGGCGATACCCGTGAGTATCTGTCCGATCTTAGCAATATCCATATATCAACATATACTCCCTGTTAAATTAGTCTATGATAGTTGCTCATGCTTTGTAAAGCGACGCAATCGGTCTTTTCCGGCAATATGAATTATGATAAACTTCAAAGCGGGGCGAATGCGCCTCAATTAAATATGATGCGAGGATAGCGACGATGAGTAAGAAATACATACTTGCGATAGATCAGGGAACGACTGGTACGACATCTGTTCTCATAGACGAAAAAGGAAATCTCATAGGTAAGGTGAACCTTGAGTTTACGCAGTATTTCCCGAAACCCGGTTGGGTCGAGCACGATGCGATGGAAATATGGGCGACGAGCATGAAAACCGTGTCGCAGGTAATGAAGAAGTACAATGTCGCCGGAAAGGACATTGCCGCGATAGGGATCACGAACCAAAGAGAGACGACGGTGCTGTGGGACGGAAGAACCGGGCGTCCGGTTCACAATGCGATAGTGTGGCAATGCAGGCGAACGGCGGGATTGTGCGACGATCTTAAGAAGGCGGGGCTTGCTAAAACGTTCAAATCGAAGACGGGGCTCGTTATAGACGCGTATTTCTCGGGGACGAAACTGAAATGGCTGCTCGACAATGTGAGCGGCGCGAGGAAAGCGGCGGCCGCGGGCAACCTCCGTTTCGGGACTATAGATTCATGGCTCGTTTTTAACCTCACCGGCGGAAAAGTTCACGCGATAGAGATTTCGAATGCGTCGAGAACAATGATGTACAACATTAAGAAATTGAGATGGGACGACGATATCCTCGGCGTTCTTAAGATACCGGAAACGGTTCTGCCGGAAGTGGTCGATTCGAGCGGGATAGTGGGTTACACGAAAGGCGTAAAGGGACTGCCGGACGGGATACCGATTGCGGGAATAGCCGGGGATCAGCAATCCGCATTATTCGGGCAGACGTGCTTTTCGGAAGGGACGTCGAAATGCACATACGGCACCGGCGCTTTCATGCTGATGAACACCGGGAGCAAGCCTATCGAATCGAAGAGCGGCCTCCTGACAACCATCGGATGGAGGATCGGCGGGAAGACGGTTTATGCCCTCGAGGGAAGCGTATTTATATGCGGCGCGATCGTGCAGTGGCTGCGCGACGGGCTTGGAATAATAAAGAGCGCGGCGGAGACGGAACCTCTCGCGAGGTCTGTCGGAGACACGGGAGGCGTTTATCTTGTTCCGGCGCTCGTCGGGCTCGGCGCGCCGCACTGGGACATGTATGCGAGAGGCACGATAGTCGGAATAACCCGCGGGACGACTAAGGCGCACATTTCGCGGGCGGCTCTCGAAGCAATGTGCTACAGCACCCGAGACGTTGTGGACGCGATGGTGAAGGATTCGAAGATTCAGCTTAAAACTCTGTGCGTCGATGGCGGCGCGGTCGCGAATAATTTCCTCATGCAATTCCAAGCGGACATACTCGGTGTTGCGGTTGATAGACCTAAAATGGCAGAGACCACGGCGGTGGGCAGCGCTTTTCTCGCGGGGCTCGCTGTGGGTATTTGGAAGGACATTGATGCCCTGAGAAAGGCCAGAAAAACCGACCGCGTATTCAAACCGGCGATGAAATCGAAACTGAGAGAGGAATTATACTCCGGATGGAAGCGCGCCCTCGAAAGGGCGAAAGGCTGGGAGTTAAAATGAGGCGCCACGAATAGGTAATAGGCACATCGTGAAAAATCGGACTATGATGCTTCCGATCTGAATTTCAGCAGCAGTTCCGCGATCGAATCCGCCGCGCCTGATTTCCCAAATATGTTGCTTTTCTTAGCCGGCGGATTGAAATTGTTGATGTAATCCGTGATAAGCTTGGGGTTGCACCCCGCAAGAATGTTCCAGCCGGATGCAACGGTTTCAAGCCATTCCGTTTCTTCCCTCAGAGTAATGCAGGGTTTGCCCCAAAAATAAGCTTCTTTCTGCACTCCGCCTGAATCAGTAATGATCTTGTCCGCACCCGATTCGAGCGCGAGCATATCTATGTATGAAACCGGTTCGATCAATCTTATGTTGCTTTTTGAAGACAATAACTTTTTCGCCGTTTGCATCGTTCTCGGATGCGCGGGGAAAATTACCGTATTTTCGGATCGGGCGCAACCGGAGATGATTTTTTTCAATCTTACGGAGTCGTCCGCATTTTCCGCTCTGTGAATAGTGAGAAGATTGTATTTGCTATTTATGGACAGAGCGCCCTTCAGCACTATGAATCTCTTTTCGGCTTCTTTTTGGAACGCTTCGAAAGAATCGAGCATTACGTCCCCGACGAGATGTATATTCTTACGGATACCTTCTCCGCGAAGGTTCGCGACGGCAGTCTTAGTCGAGCAGAAATATACGGATGAAACGTGGTCCGTGACGATTCTGTTGATCTCCTCGGGCATCGTGGGAACTCCGCAGCGCATCCCGGCCTCAACGTGAGCTACCGGTATCGAGAGTTTCGCCGCCGTTAGTGATCCGGCGAGAGTTGTATTGGTGTCGCCGTAAACTAAAACGATATCGGGTTTCACGGAAAGAAGAATAGATTCGAGCTTGGAGATTATTGAGGAGGTTTGAGAGGCGTGAGAGCCGGAACCGACGCATAGGTTGAAGTCGGGTTGTTTCAGTCCGAGTTCTCTGAAAAACACGTCCGACATCAGAGGATCGTAGTGCTGGCCGGAGTGGACGAGAACTTCATCGACGCCCCCGAGTTTCGAAAGAGCGCGGCTCACCGAAAAAGATTTGATGAACTGTGGTCTTGCGCCGACCACGGTGGCGATTCTGATATTCGCCTTACCGCTCAAGGAAAAACCTCTATGAAATAACTTCACTCACTTCTTCTTTAGAAATTCGACGATGCTTTCCACGACGTATTCGATTGCGTCGCTTCCGAGTTCGGGATATTGCGGCAGCGCCAATATGTCAGTGGAGATCGCCTCAGTGACGGGCAGGTCCCCATCTGAATATTTCAAGTATTCGAAAACGTCCTGAAGGTGAAGGGGCACGGGATAATATATCATATTGCCGACGCCGCGAGAGGCGAGAAATTCAACACAGGAATCGCGTTTCGGAGTTCTTATTTCATAAGTATTGTAAGTATGTTTAAAGCCCGCCGGGCATGAGGGAAGAATCACGGCGTTCTCGTCTCTCTTGCCGTTCGGAGGGAGATCGGCGCTCATCGCGAAGGGGATTCCGGCGGATTTGAGTTTGTTCGCGAAGATGGAATTGTACGACTCTGCGTTTTTGATCCGCATATCGATCCACTTGTCCAAACTTGCGAGCTTCACAAGAAGAATAGCGGCTTGAAACGAATCGAGCCTGCTGTTGTAGCCGAATTCGGAATGATGGTATCTCTGCCTGCTGCCGTGAACGTGGATCACTTTCGCGAGCTCGTGAATGTCGTCTCTGTTTGTCACGATCATTCCGCCGTCGCCCGCGCCGCCGAGGTTTTTGCTCGGGTAAAAGGAGAAGCATCCGACATCTCCGCAAGAGCCTGCCTTCACGTCGGATCGTCCGTCGAGTTCCATGGCCGCTCCGAAAGCCTGCGCTGCGTCCTCAATCAATTCGAGTCCGTATTTCTCCTGTATCCTTCGGAACTCGGTCATCTCCGCCATAAGACCGTATAGATGAACGGGCAGCACCGCTTTAACGAGTCCGCCGGTGGCCCTATTGATAATCCCTTTATCAGACTGATCGCAGTAGTTTTCGAGAAAATCCACGACCTTGCGCGGATCGAGATTGTAGGTGTCGGGTGAAATGTCGCAGAACACGGGTCGTGCGCCGACTTCGTTGATCGATTCGGCTGTGGCGAAAAACGTGAAAGGAGATGTGATAACTTCGTCTCCTTTTCCGATCCTAAGGGAGCGGAGGGCTATCACGAGCGCATCCGTGCCGTTCGCAAGCCCGAGAGCATATTTCACGCCGCAATATTCGCGGGCGGCCTCTTCTAACTTTTTAACGGGCTGCCCGAGAACAAAGTCAGTCCTGTCGAAAATGCCATTAAGTTCCTTAAACATCTCTTCTCGAAGCGGTTCGAATGAAGCTTTCAAATCAAGGAATGGGACTTTCATCGATAAATTCTCTCCTTTTCATCAACGTTGCGTATGAATCTCGCTGGTGAGCCCATGACGACGGTCGCGTCCGGGACATCTCTCGTCACGATCGAACCCGCTGCCACGAATGCTTCAACTCCTATTGTCACGCCGGGCAGAAGAACCGCACCGGCGCCTATACGCGCCCCCTTTAGAATTTTAGGGCCTTTCTTATGCTTAAATCTCTCTTCAGTCCTTCCCATATAATTGTCGTTCGCTGTTATCACTCCCGGCGCCACGAACACATCGTCTTCCAAAACGGTGAGCGCGGTTATGTACGCTCCGGACTGAATCTTCACTCTATTTCCGATTAAAACATTGTTTTCTACGATGACGCGAGCGCCTATTATACAATCGTTTCCCGCCACGGACATCTCTCTCACCAACGCGAAGTCCCCGACCATCGTATTCTCGCCCAGTGTAACGCCGCGGAATATAACGGCATGAGCGCCGACGCAGACGCCGCGTTGCAGGATCGTTCCTTCGTATGAAGAAGCACTCTGCTTCATCGTGCTTCCTGATCCGTATCGCGGACTCTTGCCGATAACGGAATGAAACCCTATCGAACAACTCTCGGATATCCTGCAATCGCGTTCAAGTACCGCGAAGGCGTCTATGGTAACTCCAGCCCCGAGGCTGGATTCCGCACTGACGGCCGCGGTGGGATGAATAATGTTTTCAACGGGGTCAATCAATATCGTCACCGAATGTTATCCGTGCTCCTGACTGCTTGAGCGATTGTTGCGCGGCGTCGAGTACTCTCACGACATCGAGTCCGAACGAGACGTCCGTGATAGGCTGTTTCTTTTCAAGAATGCAATCGACGAAATGGCGGCATTCGAGTCGCAGTGGCTCTGCCATCTCGATGTTCGGTGCGAAAATATCGCCGAACCTCAGCGTAAGCGCTTCGCCGTAGTTCGAGTAAGTGAAAGGAGTCTCGACACCCTTGTCGAAAATTTTAATTTTCTCGACCGGATCCGTGTCGTCGAAGACAGCCATTTTCTTTTTGCCTACTACAGTCATTCTTCTGGTCCTGTGCGGATCGAGCCAACTCACATGGATGTGAGCCATCTTCCGCTCGCTGAAATCGAGGTGGACGAACACCGTGTCTTCGATCCCCTCCTGAGTGTAAGCGGCGCCGTTCGCGGAGACCGCGCATGGGAACTCGTCGAGCAGATGGAGCATCAGCGAGACGTCGTGCGGCGCGAGGCTCCAGAGGGAATTCTCCCTTGTCCTAACGACGCCGAGGTTCAGCCTCTGTGAGTACAAATAATATATCTGGCCGAGTTCGCCGATATCGATCAAACGTTTAAGGTGTTCGACGGCGGGATGAAAAAGCAACAGGTGTCCCACCATGAATGTCTGACCGGTCTGCTCGACGAGTTGAACGAGTTCTTCGGATTCCGCCACTGACATGGCGAGCGGTTTTTCCACGAAAACATGTTTGCCGGATGCGAGAGCCTGTCTTGCGAATTCTCCGTGTAACTCCGCGGGGAGCGCGATTACGACCGCATCGACCGAATCGTCGGAAAAAACATCGTCGGAATCGGTTGTGACGCCGATGTCCGGGTGTCTTTTACCGAGCAACTCGAGTGCGTCCGAATTAATGTCACAGACGGTTTTAAGATTCACGTCCGGAAAAGACGCAAAATTCCGGACGAGATTAGGGCCCCAGTAACCGTAGCCGATCACGGCCATGGTAACCATACGCTATCTCCGGACTACATCGTCGCCGAAAAACGCCGCTTAAAAACCCGGTCAGAGTTCTTTAGGTCTCACCGGCCATTTCGAACGGACGAGTTTCACTTTATCGGCAACGAGGTCTTTAGTGTTGACTGCGCCGAGTTGCTCGAAGAGGAAGTCGAATTTCTCCTCGAGGTCTTTTCCGAGCTTGGCTCTTACGGCTTCGGGCATGTTGAAGATTTCGGACTTGAACGGTCCCCAAGCTTTTTTCCGTGATTTGTAATAGAACTGCTCGTTGGTCATTCCGTCTTTTCGTTCATTGGCGCAGTTAACATCGAGCCATTTATACATCTTGTCCCGCAGATCCGCGGGGAAGTCTTTGGAATCGACGATGATGTTCTGGAATCCCGTGGCGAGATGGATTTCTACGCAGCCCGTCGCTGGGAATTTGTGGAAAAGATCGTCCGGAAGGGTTGAAGCGCCGTGTTGAACCGCGCCGCCCATTCCCCATTTATCCCTTGAGAGCTTCGAGAGGTCTTCGAGTACGCTGAAGTCGAGCTTAACGTCCGCGACCGAACCGTCCGGGCGGGGAATGCCGCCGTGCGTGGTTCCGGTCTGCACGCTGACTTTGCTGAGTCCAACGATCCCGGCCGGAAGATCTTTCACATAGCCTTCCATGTATGCTTCGAGGTCTTCCTTCGTGCTGTTCCTGTCTCCGACTTCGCCTATCTCGCCGCCTATCGAAATGTTGATTCCCTTCGGCTGTATCTCACGGATGTACTTCGTCATTTCAGCCGTCATTTCATAGTTGTTGCGCTGTTCCTCGATGAGAGTCGGCTGATCGATGTCCACGAGCGTAGAGGCGTCTATGTCGATGTTGTAATAACCGCCGGCGACGGCTTCCTTGATAAGGTCGCGCACGGCCTGCATCTCCGCGGGTTTGTCTTTTAGGAATTTCGAGCGGCGGAGCTGGAAATGATCGCCCTGCATGAACAGCGGTCCCCGGTAACCGACGGAGATTGCGGCCGCCATCACTTCAGTGGTGTATTCCGGCGGTCTCTGGAATGTGTATTCCATTTCGCTTCGCGCTATTTCGAAAACGATAGCCGTGTTGTTCTTCTTGAGACAGCTTCTGAAAGCGGCGGCCGCGGTGTCGAACGTGAAACCCCTGAGATTGACCGCGGGCACTGAAAGCCCCTTGTATTCGCCTTTCCCGGCGGCCATGTACAGATCGTTTATGGACGACAACACGATTCCGAGTTCCTGACCTCCCTCAATAATTATCCAGCGGGCCGCATCTCGAACGGTTTCGTTCTCGCTCAGTGCGGCGTTGGCGGCAAGCTCTCTTATCGAATTTCTAAAAGCAGCTTCATCGACAATCTTTATCGCGTCACCCGCGATCTCCGCTTTTCCCTTGATGAAGTTTTTCAATTCATCGATACTTCCGAACATTTTGTTCCCCTCCCTTATGTAATTGAGAAATCATCAAAATCCGATTTCATGAACATATATTCTATTTCCTTGCGCTTCACGTTTCAATTACCCGGCGATAAGCAATAATTTGCGCATTCTCGATGTTGATTCGTAATTCGATTAGTTGTAGTATGAAATCGTTTGATGACTTATATTAACATGGGGGCGAATATGCGAAAAAATGTTGCAGCGCTAATGTTTGTAACATTATTTACAGCTCTTTTTTCATTGCAAACATCGGCGAAGAATATTCTGGATGAAAACCTCGACAAGAACACGATAATCAGACTCGCGGAGCAGGGACAGCTTCTGAATCTTGTTTACGACAAGCACGGCGAACTCACCAATCGCATGTGCGCCGTCATAGCGGATGCGCCGCTGGACATCGTTTGGAATGTAATCACGGATTACGCCGACTATTACAAATTCGTCCCCGAAATGGAATCTTCAATAATAAAATCTTCGAAATCGAATGAAGCGACCGTGGATTTCACTTTGAAAATAAAAATAATCATGGGTGTTTCATCGACTCAAAAGTATTCGACGAGATACGTTAAAGAGAAACCGATTCTTCACATGTACGATCCGGAAAATCCGAAAGCCGAACCGGGATTCTGGAAACTCGTCCCCATAAACGGGGGGAAAAGGACGTTGATTCTGTACTATGACAAAGCGCCCGATCTGATGAAAATGGGTTCTCTCGTTTCAGGTGTGGTCAGCTCGAGGCCTGAATTAGCAATAGCTCTCCAGCTTTCTCCGATAAGCATGCTTCTCGATGCAACGCGCGAATATTCTGAAAAAAAGGCGAAAGAAAAGAAAACTGCCAAATGAAAAGCATTTGCGTTTTTGTCGTTTTATTAAATGGTTTTCCCTTCTGATATTGGATTTTTCATTATGAGGAGTATAATTTAAACAAAATTTCCGCAATCAATCGAGACGGTGATTTATCATGGCAAGAAAAACTATACTGACTGTTGATGACGACAGAGTTATACTCGAAGCGATACATGAAGTTTTTTCGTCCGATTATAACATTTTGATGGCGCATGACGGACATGAAGCGGTCGAGCTCGCGAACGAGCATCACGTTGATTTGATCCTCCTCGACATAATGATGCCCGGGTTCGATGGTTTCTCCACTTTAATGTTGCTTAAGGACAGCCCGAATACTAAGGATATTCCGGTTATCATGCTTACGGCGGTCGGGAAAAAAGAAAAGGTGATATCAGCGTTCAAAGACGGCGCGGCCGGGTATCTTCTGAAACCCTTCAAGGCGGACACTCTTAGGAATAAAATAGAATCCGTTCTTTCAACGTCCGAAAAAGAAGAAGCCGAAAAAGCAGACACCGCTTCAGAGAACGATAATTAGTTGCATCTGGTGAAAAATCCGGATTAATTCGGATCGCTTTCAGAGGGAAGAAGCAACATAAGAATCCACATTTTTCAAGATATCGAGTAGATGAGGTTCGACAAGAGCCTTTATGTGTTTGTTCGCATACCCGATCCAAGACACATCGGTGGTCGTATCGAGAGGCGCATTAAGCTGCTCGCCTTTCTCGTCAGTGACTATCACTCCGCATTCTCTTGCTATAAGTTCGCCGCATACGTCGTAGGGGTGGCTGCAAAGCAGCGGCCGTTCTCCAGCCTTGACGAGTGACCTTGAAATGACCGCTCTAAGGTCGCAGATCAATCTGTCGTGACCGGCGATCAGTTCAAACATCTGACCGCTGTTGCAGATGTATTGATCTTCAAAATAGAAATTCTCTTCTTTTTCGGAAGCAAGGCGTTTGTTGAGCTCGCATTCGATAGCGGTGACGACGTCCTTCGCGGCGGGGAAAAAACGGCAGAAAGATGCGAAACCGTATCTCAGATTTTTCGCTCCGGACGGTCTTGGGACGAATTGAGTCAACTTTTCGCCGGTTCGGGCGTCGCATCTGACTGCGCTCGCCCCGCCTCCTGAAAAAGCGAACAACTGATCGGCGAGATATTGCTTGGGCGAGGGAATCTCAGTCTGCACGGCGGCGATTATGTCGTTGAGCCTCAGATTTTCAGAAGCGCCTCGCGCGATCCCTGACAGTATCCATGCGCTTCGCTTCGCATACATGAGCCCGCGCGTACCGTCGATCGGGTCTATGATAACCGTGAACTCCGCATCCTGAATACGTCCGCTTCCGCCGAATACGGGCCTCTCGTTCGGAAGGCCTTCCATCACGAGGACGCAGGATATCTCCGGTCCGATCTCTTTTTCGAAGAAATCGAGAACGATGTTTTCGACCCCGCGGTCTATCTCATATATGGTGTCGTCTTCTGACTCACGCGCCACTCTCGACAAATCCTCCGTCGATGTGAGGCTCACCTGAGCATGGATTTCCCTGCTCACAATCAGTCCGAGCGCTTTCAGTTTTTCAAGAAGCTGCGTCTCTTTATTCATATCGAATCCTCTTTGATAAATTATCACTCAACCGCCGTTCGAGTCAAATTATCCCGATGACGTTTATCGGTTAAGCGATCCTGTTTACTGTTTTTTCCGCTGGAATTATAATCCGTTCATGCTCGATTTTGCGGTTCGTCGCGGAGGTGAACGGCGGAAATAATGAGGAGCGATATATGAAAATACGCAGCGCGGCGCAAGGAATCGCGATCATATTTATATCTATCATTTTATTATTCGGCTTCAACTCAGCAGCGGCGTCGAATACCATGGCGAACGGAGCATTGTACATTTTTGCGCATCAGGACGACGAAGTCGGAGTGGCCGCGAGAATGGCGTATCAGGTGCGCGCGGGAATTCCGGTCGAGGTCGTTTGGATAACCGATGGAGCAGCTTCAACACCCGCGGACGTTAGGGAGAAGGAAGCCCGCGCCGCGATGAAGCAAATAGGCGTGCCGGAGAAAAGCCTGCATTTCTTGAAATATCCGGACAACGGTTCGTACCGTTATATGGAGCAAATATTAAACGACGTCATGAAAATTGCGGAAAAGATAAATCCTTCGGAAATAATGTCAATCGCCTACGAAGGGGGCAACATAGACCACGATTTAACCTCGCTCGAAGCAACGCTTGTTGCGAAAGGCTTGCCGGCGAAACCGGTCCACTATGAGTATCCACTTTACAGCACGTACGGCGGCAGCTATAGGACGGGGAAGTTCATCCCGAAAGAAGGAGCGGAGACTCTTTACACTCCTCTGGACGACGAACTGATGGAATTGAAGATTAAAGTTTTGGACAACTATCCAAGCCAAGCGGCTATTCTCAATATGCTGAAAGCCATGTTCAACAAGAAAAGCCTGAAAAAGGGCGAACAGTATAGAGTTGCGCCTGACTACGACTATATGAAGTCGCCGACCGTCGGAAGAGTCGGCTACGAAGTCGCAACGAGACATCCCGTGACGTTCGAAAAATGGCTGCAATACGCAAAGCCTTTTATTGAACACGAATCCGCCGATTGGATTCGGGAGCAATGATTCAGAGCGGATGAAAAGCAAGGCGGAAGTAGCATTTTTGAAGTAAGCGTACCGGGATGTACGTGAACGAAAAAATGCGACGACAACGAAGCAGTTCGCCT
>JAKLIR010000590.1 GCA_022709505.1 bacterium
GCTGAAAATCTTTCATGTTCTGAGTCACCGCGAGCATCGCGGCGAGATACGCGCCCGCGGATTCGCCCATGGCGCCTATCCTTTTAGGATCGACACCGTATCGCGTCGCGTTCGAGCGGAACCAAGAGAGCGCGCACTTCGCATCTTTGACGTTGTTGGGAAACAGGCCGTTCTCCAGAAGAAGTCTATAGTTCGCGTTGAACACGACATAGCCTTTTTCCGCTACCTTGCCGACATAGCTCACAATCGCCGCGTCGTCTTTGGAGCCGCCGACGAAGCCCCCGCCGTGAAAGAAAACCACTCCCGGGAACGGCCCCTTTCCTTGCGGGATGTAAACGTCCCCCGCTATAGTCACGCCGCCGGGAGTATCGAGCAATATGTTCTTCTCCACCTTAAGGCCGGCGGAGTATGCCGCTCCGTTCAAGCATGTTACAACGACAGCAATCGCAACCGCGAACAAGGTGCGTGAATAAAAACTCCGTTTCGTCTCTATCTTCATAGCCATCGCTCCGAGAAAAGTTCGCGGCCGCCGGCCATGCACGCCGCATCGGAATGATACCCGAACGCGAGGCGTTGTTCAACAGCTTGCGGCGCTTGAGCAGCTTCCCTGAACCACGGTGTGGCAAATTGGTTTTATTGATGTTAATATTTATTGTCGCCTCCGAAAGGCGGCCGCAAATTCATTACATTACGTCCGTGACGATTAAATGAAACCGAAGCTAATTGAATATATCAGGTGCATTTACTGCCGGGGCGGCCTCGAATTAAAAGCTTTCGAAACCGCGCCGAGAGGCGGAGGGGAGCCGGATGAAATAATGACCGGCCTCCTTTCCTGCAAACATTGCGGCGCGGCTTACCCCGTAACTTCCGGAATTCCGCGCATGCTCCGCGATTCCATGAACGACCACGGCCCGGCTCTGATTCCTTTCCTCGACAAACACGGCTTGACCGACGCGAAAAAACAGATATCGGCTAAGAACGAGCTTTCTCCCGAAATAAGGCAGGTTAAAGAGTCCTTCGAATTGCAATGGGAAAAATGGGGCATGGAGTCGAGGATCTTCGGGATGGACAAAAAGGAAAACTTCGACCACGTGCTCGCCAACATGTTCCACCCGGACATGAAGATTGACGAAATGAAGGGCCGCCTCATCTGCGAAGCGGGATGCGGACACGGGATGCTCGTCGAAGCGCTCGCTGAGAGATGCGGCGAAATCATCGGTTTCGATGTCGGCGAGGGTATAAGGGTCGCCTACGCGCGTGGAAACGAGTTCCCGAATACACACTACATTCAAGCGAGCGTGCTGACTCCCCCGTTTGAAAAAAGCACTTTCGATTTTCTTTTCAGCCGCGGAGTGATCCACCACACGCCGAACACGAGGCTGGCGTTCGCCAAGCTCGCGGAGATAGTGACACCGGGCGGCTATTATTCAATCTGGGTCTATCCGATTAGAGGCGCAGCGTTCGAGACCGTGACCAAGGCGGCGCGAGCCGTGACAACGAGACTGCCGAGAAAAACGCTGTACCATATATGCCGCGCGATCGTGCCGCTTCTGACGATCTTCCCGGCATACAGCGGGACGAGCCTGAAAAACAGCAACTGGCGACAGTGCAGTCAGGTGGCTTTTGACTTCCTCGCGCCGAAATATCAAACACACCATTCGGAACAGGAAGTCCGTGAATGGTTCGAGGAGGAATGTTTCGACAAGATCGCCTCGAGGCCGGACCCAATCAGCATGACGGGCAGGAAGAGAAACGTCCCAACGGAAAAAACATAGAATGAAAAACGGAAAAAAACTCATAA
>JAKLIR010000591.1 GCA_022709505.1 bacterium
CGAACCTCATTCTTTGCGCAATCGACCTCGGCGCGCCCGATCCCGCGGCCCAATTCGACGAAGTCTTCCGGATATTCGAAAACATCCGCATCCGGTTCGCCCCGGAAGAGCCTCCGGGCCAGCCTCTTTACGGAACTATCGCGAAAAAAACCATCATCGCCGCCTGCATGTACGACCTCGACGAGAACGACATCCTGTTCGACGCCCTCAAGGATTCGCTCCCGGCGCCGTTCGATGTCATACCGGTGTCCAACGTGAACGGCGCGGGGCTCGAAGAACTGCGACGCCGGATTTTCGTCACATTGAACATTGTTCGCGTGTACTCGAAAATGCCCGGCAAACCCGCGGATATGAAATCACCCTTCACGCTCCCGGTGGGAAGCAACCTTCTCGATTTCGCCAAGGAAGTGCATAACGATTTCGCTCAAAATTTGAAATTCGCACGGATATGGGGAAGCAATAAATTCGACGGCCAGAAAGTCCAACGCGATTACATCGTTCAGGACCGCGACATCATCGAATTGCACACGACGTGGTAACGCCGGAATTCTTCATCCGTCCGCATCATTCGGGCCGGGCTGTGCGCGAAGTTTTCCATCGATACTCGATAGAACGGCGTGGAAAAGGTTTATTTCTTTCCTCGACCATCCCGCCCTTGAAATCATTTTCCTGATTGCGAGCATGACCCTTTTTTCATCAGGTCCTTCGGGTAGAAAACCAGAGCACGAAAGCGTTTCCTCGATGTGATTGAAAAGTCCTTCGAGCAGTATTGATTCATTCCCCTTCGCCGCTCTTGTGGAATGGAAATTTCTGTATATTTCATAGAGTATGATCGTCACTGCGTGAGACAGATTGAACGAATCGAACTCGGCGCCGCCCTCGATCGTCACGAGCCAATCACAACAGGCAAGTTGTTCGTTGGAGAGACCGAAATCCTCCGCTCCGAAGAGGAGGCATATTTTTTTGTCCGGGCCGACCGCCCCGATCGCCGAGGACATCTCCGCCGGGGTGAAATACCGGCCTCTTCTCTTACCGCGGCGACGAGTCGTGCCGATTACGATGTCCGAATCAGCGGTCGCGCTCTCCACGTCCGGGAAAATCCCGGCTCTTTCGAGAATTTCCGTGGAGTGCGCCGCCCGCCGGCGCGCTTCATCCCCGATTTCGGTCCTCAGTGCGGCAAGCCTTAGGTCGGCGAATCCGAAGTTGTGCATGGCGCGCGCCACCGCGCCTATGTTCCCCTCATGGCACGTCCCAGCCAGCACGACACCCGTCCGGGCCGCAAGCGCTCTGTATTTCCCGTCCGTTATTCTCATCCGAGTTTCATTCGACTATATCCCGCGTTTTTCTTTGGATAGCTTTTTCATATTTGTCTATCATACTGCAACAATGCTCATGAATCGCTTCCGGAAGCAACATCCCGTTCGTGAGCGTCCTCAGCAAGGATATCCCTTGGAAAACCAACCCGAGTTCGATGTAGCAAGTGGCGAGATAGTATATCACGGCGACGTCGCAAGGGCTTTCGCCGAGCGCGCTTTCGAGCAGCATTTTAGCCACATCGTATTTTTTTTCGTTCATGCACGCAAGCGCGTTTCTCATGGTCATCGCCGCCTTCTGCTCTGGCAAAGCAGTCTGGAGATACTCCGAATATATGCTCTGGATCGGTATTTTGTCGGACGTGGATTCGTCCGTCTTCCGGGCGATGAAAACAGTCGCGAGCGCATTCTCCGCATCCGTGGTGATCCTTCCGGTTACCGGCACTATCGAATCTATAGACCATCCGGAGTTCAGCTTATCGG
>JAKLIR010000592.1 GCA_022709505.1 bacterium
CACCCGCGTTTATAACTCCTCCGCCGCTCACTATCCTCGCGGTTCCATCCGCCTTTCCGTCTATCGCTCTTTTGAACTTCAAACCCATTGCGTCGGAAAGTTTCTTTACAGAGCATCCCTCGAATTCAGCCGAGCCCATTATTATCGGATTCGCATAGCCGGCAACGGTCGCGTTTCCCCTCATCGTGCCGTTCGCGTAATCCGCTTCCACTTCGTTGAAAGAAACCGCTTTTTCGTTGAATTCGACAACGCCCGAAACATTCTCGCTCCTGAGCCATGCGGCCGGCCCCGCGATCTTCGCGTGGCGAACGACGCCCTCTCCTCCCCAAGAAAAAACAGGAGGATTCCCTACCCGCGTGAATGCGGCTTCGGCGTAGAAACGCAGCTTTTCAGCTTCGCCTTTCATCGAATATTTCGATTTGAAGAACCCGCTCATCTTAGCGAGCGGAACACCTTCCATCGTCGAGTCGAGGCGCCAGCCCGCTCTCAAATCGAACTTCAGCTTGAGACCCAGCCGGCGGCAAAGGTCCGTGTCCGAAGTTCTCATCGTGATGTCTATTATTCTTTCGCGGCGTAGATTTAGTTTTATCACGAACTTCGAAACTGTCGCGCGCCGGATCGGATACGGCGCCTTTTCGTATCTATCCTCGAAAAACAATCTGCCGCCCGTCGCGTTAACAAAAATCTTCGGAAGCGCTGCCCCTTTCCCGGAAGTTCCCTTCACGAGGTTGTAATAGTTGTACTTCCCGTCTTTCCGCCTTATCACATTCAATTCCGTGCCTCGGAAACCAACGCCTTTGACGACGTCTCCCGTTTCCGAGCCTTGCTTCAGCAGGTTCAAAAAGCTGATTGAAATAACAGCCCGCTCGGCTCTGAATATGGGTTCGTTTTCCGGGCCGAGCCTGACCCCGTTTATGATCACTCTGCCGAGAAAATCGATGTCCGTCTTTCCAAGAATGAGCGGCTCGTTCAAAGCTTTCGAAGCGCGGGCCTGAACCTCGCCGGCCACCCGGTCCGCCACTCCGGTTCTGATTAAAACAAACCGGAAGCAAACCCATGCCGCAACAGCAAAAGCTAAGAGAACGCCAAAAACAATCAAAGCTCTCAAGAGCTTCCGTTTTCCTTTTTTTTCGGCATTTTTGTCCGGCAAATTCACCCGCTTAACCCACATTTTTCACCAATGTGGGTTGAAATCGGAAAAAGAGACGAGATACAATGTCGAATTCTCCTGAAGAGAATGTTTCTCGACGGGCCGAGCTCTGCCGAGACCCAAGGCGAGCGAGAACGAGGGAGCATACTGCTTTTCTCGTTATGATGCTCCGCGTCGTAACGCGCGGCAAGGCCGCTTTGCGGCCTTCTTTCGTGTCCGGCGAAGTCACCTTGCCCCTCCTGAGAGCCACCCCTGACATCCTGTCACCCGTGGATTCCGGATCTCAGTCCGGAATGACGGACAATAAGGCAGTGAAGAAGAGAAGCAGCATAATCCACATCTTTCATCGATGATGCAACGCTATAGATCGCTCTTTTTACGATTTCCCGGATTTTTCACCAGAAAAATCCGGGTTAGGCTTGATCCGTCCTTGAGTCTTATTCCCCAATATATTATCTTAGATGCACATCCCTTACTTTCGCTAAAAATAAAAAAACATTAATTAATGCGAATACGTGAAAAATCGGTTATCTTGTTAAAAATCGAGGCTGTGCGGCTTCATTGCACGACGACAATCTTGGAATAAAAGGCGAATTCTTATGAATGAGAAACAAGTAATGGATCCGGCGGATGTCTAT
>JAKLIR010000593.1 GCA_022709505.1 bacterium
GCGCCGGACCTGTCTGCTCCACACCATTATCATCCCCGGTTTTTTCGATCTGTATTTCTGTTCCGGTGGACGCTCCGGCATCCGATGTTTCAGTGACTATTTGCGCCTGCGATTCAGACTGAGAACCGCCCGTGGTTCTTTTCCTTTGATCTCTTGAATCTCCTGTATCTTCGGGCATTTCCCCGATGGGAAGTTCATTGGATCTTGCGCCTTCCTGCACTTCTTGAACCCGGCTTTTCGCTCCGATGAACTGTTTTGCTATGAATTTGCCCAAAAAATATGAGCCGGCTATCGTCACTATAATCCCGGCGACGATTATCACCCAGAAATAATCACGTTTCGGATTTTCAGCCGAAGTCTTCTTTTTTCCGTTTTCTTCTTTCATTTTCCTTCCCGTCGTCTCAGGACGTCCCGTTACTTTTCAATATTATACATCAGTTGAACGTAATACGCATCGAAAAACCTTGCGTCCTTCAGTCTTCAGCGCCGAGCGCTTTCATACGGCTCTCGATTTTCGCGAGGTCCGCCTTATACTCTTCGAGTTTCGCAATTTCCTTTTCCTTTATATGCGCCGGTGCTTTCGACTTGAATTTCTCGTCGTTAAGCTTCTGCTCCGATTTGCCGATTTCGAGAAGCGCCGCCTGTTTTTTCTTCTTCAGCCTTTCGATCTCCTCGCTGAACCCTTCCTTCTCGAACGGAATGAAAACCTCCACGCCGCCGGCTATCCCGCTCATAGCAGTCGCGCCCTCGGGTAACGATGAATCAATAATCGCCTCTTCGATCGTGGCCATGTCTTTTATGAACCACGTTTCTCTTTCGAGAAGCGCCTTTCTCGCTCCACTTCCATCATGAGTGTTGAGATACACTTTTATCTTTCTCGTCGGGGGCAAAGACAGGTTCGCCCTTATGTCCCTTATAGTTCTGACAAGTTCTTGAAGGAAAGAGACGTCTTCGCGGGAATTTTCTCCCTTCGGCCATTTGAAATCCGGATATGCCGCTTCGAGGATCGAACCGGAAGTTCCCGGAAGCGCGCTCCAGATTTCCTCGGTTATATAAGGTATATATGGGTGAAGCATGATGAGAGACCACCTGAGCACGCTGTGAAGAATCGTTTTCACGGCTTCGACCTTCACGGGGTCTCCCTCTCTAAGAGGCCGTTTAGCGAGTTCGAGATACCAGTCGCAGAAGTCATGCCATATAAAGCCGTAAATTTTCTGGGCGGCTTCGTTCAGATTGAAATTTTCAATTTCCTCTATTGTTTCCGAAATGGTTTGTTCAGCCCTTTTCAGAATCCAGTGGTCTTTGGTATCGAGCGCCGCCGGATCGAGCTCTGCCGCGGTCTTAGTTGGAGCTTCCGGGGCGGTCATCATGATAAATCTTGCCGTATTCCAGAGCTTATTGCAGAAATTACGACCTGTCTTGAATCGGTCGAAAGAAACGTTCACATCCTGTCCCATGGCGCCCATGTAAAGGAATGTGAAACGCAAGGCGTCCGCGCCGTATTCGGCGATTATGTCGAGGGGATCGATGACGTTGCCGTAGCTCTTGCTCATCTTCTTCCCTTTTTCATCTCTGACGATCCCGTGAATGAAAACCGTTCTGAAAGGAACGTCTCCCCCGAATTGCAGGCCGAACATCATCATTCTGGCGACCCAGAAAAAAATGATGTCGAAACCTGTGACGAGAACCGACGTCGGATAGTAAAGTTCGAGGTCCTGAGTCTTATTCGGCCAGCCGAGAGTGGAGAGCGGCCACAGTCCGGAACTGAACCACGTGTCAAGCACA
>JAKLIR010000594.1 GCA_022709505.1 bacterium
TCGATCATTCGCGAATCGGGCGCAGTTCCTGCGCTGCTCGTTAGGTAGTACCTGAACGTGAACGGCCCGCCCTGCGCCGCGAGGTAGTTCGTGTGCCAATAGTTGTTCATCGGGTACGAGAACAGCGTCGTGTTCTTCGGATCGAGAGAGCGCTGGAACACCATCGTGCGGATTGATTCCGGAGCGATTAGCGGAGCGTCCGGCGTCGCGAGAAGGATCGAGTGTTTCGGGCCGACCGCGGCCGCCGCGTCCTGAATCGAAATCCAATCGCGCGACGCCGCCATGAACTGGTCCGTCTCGGGCGTCATCGCACCGCCGGTCATCTCGAGCCGCAGCCTTCCGCCGGGAGACCGCATCGGAAACGCGAAGTAAACGGCTTCCTTCGTCAGCACCGCCTTTTTATAAAGCTTATTCACGAATTCTATCTTTTTTCCTGTCTTGTAAAGGCGCACGAGTTGTTCGACCTTCGGGATGTTCTTCGCTTCTCCGGCTATCCGCACTTCGGAATACATTGAGTTGTCGTTGCTTTTCGTCACCTTCACCCCGGCGATCCCGGTAGGCTCGTCGTTGTTCCAGTCAGTGACATACAAAAGCTCGTTCATGCCGAAGCCTTTCGAGGAGTCAACGAGCTCCTCGCCTGTTTGCTTGTCTATTATGCTTGATATTCTTCCGTTCGAGGCGTCGATCACGATCTTGTAAAAATCGTTTTCAAGCACGCCGTCGAAATCCGAGTGAGCGGCGGCCTGAGGCGCGCCGGGCTTTGTGACAATCTCGTAGAAGCTCGCGCCGAACGAGGGAGCGGTTGCTCTGAAAAGCGCGTAAGGCGCGCCGTTCGACATCTCGGCGCCGCAATTTATTTCCCTTCCGGTTTTCGCGTCGTAAACCTTATCGCAGGAAACGTTTTTCGGGAGTCGCGCGCGGACGTCGCCGGAACGTGCGGACGGGCCGGCGTTCATGACAGCGAACACACTGCCGCCGCGCCGTGCCGGCGGCGCGAAGCGCGCGAGCGAAGCCGCGATCCTTCCGGGGAATTTCGCCGCGAGCGCCGTGCTCTCCACCACCGGCGCTCTCTTGAACGCCCATTGTGTGAGAGTCTGCGGGCTGTTCGGTTCGCTCACGCTCACGTCCGCCCCCCAAGTGTGTTCGTCATAGAGATAGAGGCCTTCCTCCGCCTGAAGGTAGGGCGCGTCCATGCTTTTGATTTTTGGGTCTATCCGGCCGAGCGCGGCGCGGAAGGCGCCTGCAAACAGGAGATCATGGTGAAGCGCTCGACCGAGAGCGGTCTCCGCGGCGCTCGAACCTTCGCCGTCCTCCCAGTAGGAGGTCCAGTCCCCGCGCATAACGGGAAGCTTGCGCCCGTATTTTTTGTCGAAGTCCGAAAAGAAGTCGGCTGGGTTTCCGATCTCGACGCGCGGCCACGCCCAACGGCTGTTCCATTCAGCCGCGACTTCGGGCAGGAATTCAGCCACCGGGCCGTCGTCCGTTATGTCTCCGAGCGTCCTCAGCGGAAGCGAATCGTACGGATACTTTTCGAAGTCGAGTTTTTCGAGGAACACCGGAAGTTTTTCTTCGAGTAGTTTGGTGTTGAGCGTGAACCCGAACTCCCATCCCTCGTTGTAGGAAATGAAGCTGTGGAAGACGATTATCCTGCCGCCGCCGGGTCCTTCCCAGATGAAAGCGCGCGGCACCCCGTCGAGGCAGGGTTTCGCGTGGTCCGGGTTGAGCGCGGGATAGAAATAGCGAACGCCGGCCGCCG
>JAKLIR010000595.1 GCA_022709505.1 bacterium
CGGACCCGGACGCCGCGCTTCACTGGATGAGCCGGCTGCTCGAAGGCGGCGAGGCGCCCGAGTTCATAGCGAGACGCATGGTGATATTTTCGGCGGAAGATGTCGGCTGCGCCGTCCCGCAAGCCATAACGGTCGCTGTCGCAACCGCGGAAGCCGTAGCCTACGTCGGAATGCCGGAGGCGCGCATCCCCCTCGCTTCCTGCTGCGTTTTTCTCGCAACCTGCCCGAAAAGCAACGCCGCCTATGTCGCTCTCGGACGCGCCCAATCCGATATCACCGAAAAGAGACTCGATCCCGTTCCTCTTCACCTGAGAAACTACGATTTTACACGTGAAAAAAATTCGGATCATAAATACAAATATCCGCACGATTTTCCCGGCCGCTTCATAGATCAGGATTACCTTCCCGACAACCTCAAAGGCACTATTTATTACACACCTTCAGATCAGGGAAACGAAGCGAAGATAGCAGCCCGGCTTGAAATGTGGAGAAAGATCAAGTCCTCTAAATTAAAACAAAAATCACCTAAAATCGAGAATAAGGATTCAAGCGGTAGGGAAAGTAACAGTGATGAATGACTTCTGAGTCGGCTATTTGCCGGCGCCGGTGATGGTATTCAACTGTTTTTCAAGCTCGTAAGTCTTTATATTCGTATGTTCGTGTCCCATGATGCGATGCGATACCGGATCCAATTTGTATGGAGTACCGTCAACCGGACACGGCGGGATTCCTCTTGGGAAATAATCCCTGTCTCTTCCGATGTCGCTGAGGTCGATCGCGGGATATTGACCATCGTGTTTAACGGCCCAGAGTTCGACCATCGTCTCGATAATCTGCACATTCTGTTTGCACGCGGCCTTTTTCGTTACTAATATAGCTTTCTTGGGGTCCAACCGTACGTCCTTCCCCAGTTCCACCGCGCCATCTATCGTCTCGCGTATCAATTTCTTGTTTATCTTTACTTTGTTAGGTTTGAATTCTTCGGCATTTTGCGTTTTTTTCTTCGTGACGGCGTCTTTGAACGTGTCCAAGGGATAACCGAAAAGTATATACAGCAATGCGCCGGTAAGAACGATTACAGTTCCCCAGAACAACCACATTTTCGTCGGTTCAACCGGCAGATGCATAGTGAATCATTTCTCCTGATTTTCTTTTAATACGATTTCATCTTTTACGGATGAGTCGCGCTTCCCACAAGATGTCCGGTCACTCTGTGTCCGGTTGGATATATCGTATAAGTCGCTCCGGATGTAACAGGGCAACTCGGTAATGTCTGCTCCACGAAATAGTTTACGTTTGTTTTTATGTCGCTGAGGTCGGTCGCCGGCCACGTTCCCTCTTTGATATAGTAAAGTTGTACGAGCGCATTTATGTTCGCGACGTTGGTTCTGCACGCTTCGTATTTGGCGTTCGTCGAAACACTCATAAAACGCGGCACAATTATTATCGAAAGGATGGAAATGAGGAAAACGATAAGAATAATCTCGCCGATGGAGACACCTTTTTGCGAGTCCGTTTTGAGTATTATTCTATTCAATTCGCATCACTTATCCCGGATTCGTCAATAGTACGTCGAATCCGGTGCAATGTTCATAGCGGCGAACTGCTTCGTTATCGTCGCATTTTTTTGTTCACGTACATCCCGGTACGCTTACTTCAAAAATGCTCCTTTCGCCTTGCCTTTCATCCGCTCTGAATCATTGCTCCCGAATCCAATCGGTGGATTCGTGCTTATTTATTTTATGTG
>JAKLIR010000596.1 GCA_022709505.1 bacterium
TCCCACCAGCGCTCTCATCACGAAAAACGAAGGGAAGGTTCGAACAAATGACGAGCACGTTGTGGCGATACTCCACAAACCAGCGCCGAGAGCAATTATTTTCGTTCTTTTTCCCCGGTCGGACAGAACTCCCATAGGCAACGAGATCACAGCGTAAACGAGCATGAACGAACTGACGATCAACCCCATTTTCGTGTCAGACACCGAGAAGTCGCGCTTGATGTGTTCCATGGCCGGACCTATGCTGAGCCTGTCCACATAGTTCATCATGTTTATCATGAACATCACGAAGAGCGCGTACCAGCCGTATCTTTCGGAGACCGGTTTCTTATCTTCCATTCAGTTAATTGCTCCTTTATCCTGATTTTTTTCCGGTGAGTTAAGATGTCTATTTGACAACAATATTAACAAGCTTGTTCATCACCGTTATCAGTTTCACCACTGTCTTCCCCTCGATCTGCTTGGATACCTTTTCGAGGGATTTCGCCATCTTTGCGAGCTCTTCCTCCGGACAGTCCAGCGGCGCCTCGAACCTGTCTCTCATCTTTCCGTTTATCTGGACCACGACAGTCACGCTTTCGAACTTCGTGAGCGAGTCGTCGAACGCCGGCCAGCTCTGTTTGAAAATCGATTTCCCGTGCCCGGTCTCTTTCCAGAGTTCTTCCGAGAAGTGAGGCGCGAGCGGAGATATCACTATCAGGAACGCCTCGATAGTCTCTTTCGAAACCGCTTTTCCGGCGTTCTTCTCTTCGGCCACGAAATTCACGAACTCCATCATGGCGCTGATGATCGTGTTGAACCTGAAAGATTCGAGGCGCTCCGTGCAGTTCTTGATAAGGATGTGCCTCTGGCGCAGGACTTCCGGGTCATCTTCCGCGCCCGCCGCGGCGTAGGCTTCCAGAACCCAGCGCCACGCTCTTTTGAGGAACCTGAAAATCCCTTCGATTCCGCGGTCGCTCCATTCGGACTCCATCTCCGGCGGCCCGACGAAGAGTTCGTACATCCTCACCGTGTCCGTTCCGTACTGTCTCACAAGTTCGTCTGGGCTTACCACGTTGCCCTTCGACTTCGACATCTTCTCGACCTTGCCCGTCTTCTGACTTTCGCGGCATATCATCCCTTGGTTGAAGAGCCTCGAGAACGGCTCGTCGAAATCGAGCGCCCCGATACTGTTTAGAAATTTCACGAAGAATCTCGCATAGAGGAGATGTAGAATTGCATGTTCGATTCCGCCCACGTATAGATCGACGGGCAGCCATTTGTGAACCAATGTTTTATCCGCGAAAGCCGCGCCGCATTTCGGAGACGCGTATCTGAGGAAATACCAAGAAGAGCCCGCCCATTGCGGCATCGTGTCCGTTTCCCTCTGCGCCGGGCTTCCGCACTCCGGGCATGTGGTGTTCACCCATTCCGAGATCGCCGCGAGCGGCGACTCCCCCGTGCCTGTCGGCTCGTAGGATTCCACCTCTGGAAGCAGAACCGGGAGCTGATCCTCCGGCACCGGCATCCATCCGCACTTCTCGCACTTCACCACCGGGATCGGCTCTCCCCAATATCTCTGCCGCGAAAATATCCAATCGCGCATCTTGTAATTGATCGCTTTCTTTCCGCGCCCCTTGGACTCCAGCATCTCTGTAATATTTTTCTTTGCATCTTGCCAATCGACTCCGTTATAAGCGCCGGAATTGATGAGTGTGCCGTCGGTAATAAAAGCCTCGGCGAGAGCGCCGTCTGC
>JAKLIR010000597.1 GCA_022709505.1 bacterium
TAAGGTCCAGCACGATCCGGGTGGCGTCATTCTGCTGAATATATCCATGGTTAACGGTCCCATGACTCCGGATATCGGATTTCGTTTCAATTATCAGCATTGTCAAACCCGAAAATGATACCGGAATAGTCCGATAGGAAAGGACATGTTCGTTTTTCTTTCCGGTTTTAAGTCTGAGGAAGCCGTCATCGGCGATATCTCCCTGAAAATCGGAGATATTCTGCAGGGGAGTCCCGATGAGGGCTTCCCTGCTTTTTCCAAGAAGTTCTGATGCAGCGAAATTAAGATCTATACAGATCATGCCGGAATTGAGGACAAGAACCGCCTCTGATGATGCGTCGAAAAAGGCCTTGTAAGTATCCTGTCCCGAATCCGGCATATTTTATTCGCCCTTAATTATACTAAGGGTTCGCGGGAAAAGAATCAAGCCGATTTTGTTCAGGCGTTTCCTCCTCCGGAAACGAAACCCTTTGAAGCCGGCCCGGTATCGGCCGGGGTGCCGGCGATCCTGGCCAGAAATGAGGCCCCGAGCTTCTTGATATGGTCGCTGACATTGTCAAAATAATTGAAATGCTCCTGTTCTTCGCCAATAATGGTCTCGAAGAGTTTCATGGTGGCGCTGTCTCCGTTCTCCCTGCACACGAGCACGAACTGGTTATAAACGTCCATCGTATCGTCTTCAAGTTCAGCGTCAAAGGGGAAAATCGACTCGACTTTCTGGCCCTTCTCGACCTTGTCGGCAGGTTCGGTCACAGGCTCGCCGCCAAGTTCCTTGATCCTTTCGGCGAACATCTCTGCATGGCGCATTTCGTCTATTGCGATCAATTTTACGTTCGCGGCCAGTTCGCCGTAATCGGCGTCATCCAGATTGTAATGCTGGTTCATGTACTGATGTATCGCCTGAAGCTCCATGGCGCGCGCCTTATTCAGGACTTCGATTACTTTTTCTTTGCGATCTTCTCTGTTTTTATCCGACATGTTTTTTCTCCTGTTTGATAATAGACTTGCTGAATTTATGTTCATTTCAGCTCTAAGGGGCGAAGCTCGTTCAGACAATCCAAACCTGTATGATTTATATTGATACTGATAAATACGGCAACTGTCAAGCAGACTTCATGCCGGGATTATATTAATTCTGGAAAAGCGGGATTATTGTCACTGTTCCTGATTGTCTGGAAGCTTGCTTTTAAGGTCGCTTCTTTTGAGGATAAAGCCGATTTTCAGGGATTCAGGATAAAAAACGATTTTAAGGGGATGGGGGTCTGATGAATAGGTTTGAAGAACCCTGAGTATAAGCGTGATTCCCAGACCGGCACCTTCCGTGAGGTCGTCGTCCTCGTCGCTCAAAAAACTGTCCTTCTGGGAAGTATGAATGCCGAGCTTTTTCATTATCTGCTGCTTCTCGATCGCGGTGATGTTCTGATTGTTGGTCACCCACATCTCTATCGAATCCATGGTCGACTGGAACGTCATGGTGATGAACCGGTCGTCTTTGCGCGCAAGCTCGAAGAGATTTGTGTTGCCGTTTTCGTCAATCTCGTCCCTGAACCGGCTGAGAAATTCATGGTAATTTTTTTCCGCAGTAATGCCGTCCGGGGCGGTGACGTGTTTTTCGAAAAGGATTTTGTAATTCGCCTTGCTGGCGTTTATGGCCAGTTCCTTGAGGCAGACGAACATGTCCGGGGTGAACGACTGAAGCTGCTGCCTGTTGAGCAGCATCCCGATTAT
>JAKLIR010000598.1 GCA_022709505.1 bacterium
ACATGAACGGCAGGCTGCCCGTGATTCTTGTTCACTATGGTGGCGTCGGCAAATACACGGAACTTGCGAAGAGCGGCAAGCCGTACGGCGTCGGCGAATCCAGCAGCGCTTACTACAGCAAGCCGAACGGCGTTTCGCAGTTCATAGGCGAGCGCGCGTATGAAAATTTCGAGGGGCGCATGGAAGGTATCGCTATCGAATCCTACGAGTTGCTCGCAAAGGGACAAAGACCGTCCGCGGCGTACTGTTCGGTGTTCAATCTTGCATGGTACGGCTTAAAATCGCTTCCTCTCGGACTGGCCGATCTCACCCGGCCTCCGTCACCCGAGGACGGCGTTTTCTTCCCCGCTTTTAAGGAAGGTGCGCCCGGAATGCAGCCGGAGCGGCTCGGACCGTACACGACGGCTTTGAACCCCGGCTATGATCCCTCTCTGCCTTTGTACGATCCGTGGCCGTTGTTCGACGCAGTTAAATCTGCTTACGCTCCGGGCGGCCCTCAAAACAGCAAATGGGCTCAAAGACGATACATGAAATATAAACCGCCGATCACGCTTCCGCCGGATGCGGTGAACGGCGTAGGTTTTATAGGCGACGAAAAGGGAAGAGTATATGAAAATCTAAGGAGCGCGGGAGTTGCTATAACCGGCGACAGCTCGCAAAACACGTCGGCTCAAACGCGCCGGGTGCTCGTTGTTGACGGGTACTCCATCCGGCCGGAGGGTGTCGCTTCCGCGGCAGCGCGTGTGAAAGAAGTGCTTGCGGTGGGCGGTGTGGTTCTCGTGTGGGGTGTGAGGCCGGAAACACTGACCTTCGTCAACAGTCTGCTGCCCTACCCGCTTGAACTCACTTCGCGCCGCGCGGCTTCGCTTGTTCCGGGAGAAAAAATCAAAAATGCGTTAACCAAAGGGCTCTACCTTCACGATCTCTACTTTGCGGAAGATGAAGGCGAAAAGGACATTATCAAGGCGGGAATGAAGGGACCGTTCGTCGAGAATGGAAACGTGATTCTCGAGGCTGCGAGCACGGATTGGCTGCGATGGAACGACCGGCCTGAGAACATAAAGACAGGTGCGATAATCCGGTCAGAGCGCGAGTCGAAACCGAAGGGCGCAGCGCTTGTGGAAAATGTCGCCGGCGGAGGTCGTATTCTCGTGACGACAATCCGTCCGGATTCCATGTCGAAGCGGCTTGTGAACTTGACGCAGAAAATAATGACGTGGCTCGGGGTCCGGCTCGGAGACGCCGTACTTGCACCCGAGGGAGTGCTTGACTCGGATGGGAGACTGAAAGAGGCGCTCGTGACGGGCGGAATAAAAGCGCCGGATTTTCAGACGGCCTTGGGCGCCGATTTCATAGGAGAAAGAACCATGCGGCCCTTAAACGCTGGGACGACGCCCGTGAAGGCCTCAAACGGCTCCCAATCGGAAAACGTGACGTGGGCGCGCCGAGGAGCGGATGATGTGAACGTGTTCGATTTCAATAAATCCGCCTCGAACTGCGACAAAAATTGTGCTGTCTATCTCGGATTCTGGATTTACTGTCCCCGACCGCTCGATCAGTTGCTCTCACAGCCGGATATACCGAAGCTCGATCTGTTTGCCGGCGCCGAAGCCGGTCTAAAAATATGGCTTAACGGGAATCTGATTCTCGAAGGGCGCGGCGGGAAGAAGTTCGCGGCGGACCAACTAAAAGCGACGTCGCTCCCTCTAAAACAGGGCTGGAACATCT
>JAKLIR010000599.1 GCA_022709505.1 bacterium
TCGAGACCGTGTATCCGGCGAAGATGCGGCCCCGGAAACGGCGCGGCGGCGAAAGTGATCTTCGCGGACACCCCGTCCTCGGAATCCGCTATATTCATCACTTTCAAAAGCTCCGCGAATCCCGGCATATTGTGAACGGACGTCCATGCGAAGATCGTTCCGTATTCTATCCCGGGTCCTTCCACGAACCTTCCGCTCATCCTGAACCTGTCCACCGGCACGTTCGCGCCCTCGCCGATCAGCCTCATGGTCCCGGACACTGCGAATTCTCCGCCCGAAAACACACCCGACGCCGTGAAACGATTCACCGCGCCCGGCACATATTCGAACACTCCGCCCCGATCCGCGAGACTGCTGCCGACAACTATCATCAAGCCGTTGGCATCGTCTATATACACCGGCGCCGCCGCAAACCTGTACGCATGAAACGCTGCCTGCGACAACGCGTCGATTTCCTTGGGAGTACTGAGCCTGAGGGCGCCGATGACAAAACCCGGAACACAGTCTCCTGAAATTTCCATGTCCGCAACAGGCCCCTCTTCTTCCGCCGCCACCTTCAGTTTCAACCTGTGCGAAAACTCGCGGGCCTCTCCGGCCGCGACGTACCGCCCCGTGGCGTAAACGGATAACTCTTCTCCTTTCGGCAACAGGGTGTCAGGAACTATGTTAATCCTCGCGGCGTCCGGCTCTATCCTGCAGGAATAACCGAAGCTCGGAGTCACTTCGAGCCTCACCGTCCTCGGATCCACATGCGAACGGGCGGCGACACCCGAATCATCCGTGGCGTACAGCGTGAGAGTGATCACATCCGTCGCCGCGATCGTGGGCTCCCTGCTGAAAACCGGCGTTCCGAACCTGTCTGACAAGACAAGCATCGAAGACCTCGGTCCCGTGTCCGGCCCCACTCCGTCGCAACCGGGATCCGTCGTCAACCTTTCATCTTCCGGAAATTTTTCATAATAACTGTTCGATATCGTGAAAACATCTCCCGTCGTGGAACCTATACAAATAGAACCATCCGCGCAAAGAGAGGGAGAGCTGTTCAGCTCGTTCTCCGGAGGAGGCGAAGTCAGGATGGACCACACGCGTTTTCCGTGAACATCGATGCAGTAGAGTTTGCCCGCGTCGTTCCCCACGTATATCTTTCCGTCCGGGCCGATGAGAGGCGATCCCTTTATAGGAGCATCCGTGTAATAGACCCACCGGCGCTTGCCGAAACGATCGAGGCAATGCACGCCCCTGTCACATGAGCAAGCCGCAACTCCTCCGTCTTCGAGCACCGCGACCGACGAACAGATCATTCCCATCGTCTGGTAACTCCAGAAGATCGACCCGTCCTCCGGCGCCATGGCGTAAACCTTTCCGTCGTAACCTCCGAAAAAAAGCTCGCCGTACCTTCCGAGAGAAAGAGAAGAAGCGATCGCGCCGCCCGCCGGCTTAATCCACAGCGATTCCCCGCCCTTAGCCGTTATCGCATGTACTTCTCCCGAGAGCGTGCCGATGTAAACAGTCTCTCCATCATGGCTCAGAAGCGGCTTGCCCCATATCATTCCCGAGGGATAGCTGCCCGTGAAATAGTCCCAAATCAGTCGCCCCTCGGAATCTATTTTGTACAAATAATTATCGTCGCAGCCCGCATAGACGGTCACACGCCCCTCTTCCAGTCCGAGGGCGAGATGCCCCCCGAAAAGAGATGCGAGGTGAGCGTGCGGGTTCTTCGAGGGAT
>JAKLIR010000006.1 GCA_022709505.1 bacterium
TCGATAATTCTGTTCCCGAATAATCTCGAAAGTATGAAAATCACCTTATGAACAGGTTTCACATCGAGCGAGGAGGTTATGTTCATCGAAACGTTTTTGGGGAGACGGTCTCCCTTGATCTCGCATTTGTTTTTGCCGTTGATCATGCCGAGGCAAAGCAGAAGAGCAGTGTCATGTTCGGGGTCGTTGGAACCGTTCAAGGTGCAAAGGCAGCCCGGCGTGGCGGGCGCAAGCGAGTCGAGCCATGTTCTGACTTCTTTAATGGACGCATCGTCGGCCGGCGGTTTAACGCCTCTTATAAGAATGATTCTTCCTTTAATATTATTTTTATTCTCCTTGTAGTTACCCCCTAATAGCACGAGGAAAACTATGAGGGCGATGGTTCCTCCGATGCAGAATGAAATTATGAACTTGGTGATGACGTTGGGGCGCGTGGATTTTTGTTCCGGTTTTTTGTTCATATTGTCACCGTAATTTTATTATACACCAATAAACGATTTGCCGACCCGGCGACTTATTTTTTTCAAAACCGGCGCGGCTGTCGGGAAATCCGCGCCGGAGGTCAGTCGCACGGCATTTTGCGGTCCCCTTATCGAGGGTGTTTTTCCGTGGTTTACAAGGTTCGATGGGGGTGATAAACTTCCGTAAGCTCAGTCGGAAAACAGCCGGAATATGTCAATTCGCAGACGATTCTTCAAACGACGCTCACTAAAAAGGATAAGTGATATGGATAAGATAAGATTCGGAATACTTTCCACGGCAAGCGTGAATATTTATTCGTTTTTACCGGAAGTAAAAAGGGTGCCGGGAGTGGAGTTGACGGCCGTGGCGTCGCGCGATCTCTCAAAAGCGAAAAAATACGCGACGAAACACGGAATTCCGAGAGCTTTCGGAGATTATGATAGTTTGCTCGCTGATCCGGACATCGATTGCGTTTACATTCCGCTGCCGATTTCGATGCATGCCGAGTGGTCTATTAAAGCGCTCGATGCCGGAAAGCATGTTCTCTGTGAGAAGCCAGTTGCTGCCAACGAGCGGGAAGTCCGAAAGATTTCGGGGAAGGTTGCATCGAGCGACCTCATTTTCGCCGAGGCTTTCCACTATCTCTACCATCCTCTGACGGCGAAGGTCGAGGAAATAATAAAGTCAGGCGATATAGGTGAAGTCAGGAAAATATATTCGTCGTTTCGCGTTCCCGTCACCGATCGGGGGAAAGTGCAGTTCAAACCGGAACTCGCCGGCGGGGCGTTGCTCGACATCGGCTGCTATCCGGTGTCGTTCTCGCGGGTGATGTCCGGATGCAACGATGCTCGCGTGGCGCGTGTTCATGCCGAAATGACGCCTTCCGGAGTTGAAGGTTCGGTAAACGCCACGCTCCATTTCGAAAACGGGGTTATAGCCGAAATCGATTGCGGTCTCACGAACTACGCCCCTATGGTATCGAGAGTGGAAGGCTCGAAGGGAATGATTCACATCCTTCACCCTTTCAGGCCGGCGGTCTATGTCGGACCTCTAACGGTGGATATATACGTCTGCCTTGTTGCAAAGGGCGCGTCCGTTAAAAATGTGAGGGTCAAAACGATAACCTCTTATTGCGCGCAGCTTGAATCTTTCCGCGAATCCGTCAGGAAAGGCGTTCAGCCGAAAACAAATGCGAAAGAGGCCTCGGCGAACATGCGCCTTCTCGACATGATCTCCGAGCGGGCGAAAAGAACGAAATTATGACAACGATACATGTTCTGACAAACGAATGAAACGGGAGGAGATATGGCAAATAAAAAAGCTCGCATATCATTGGTCGGATGCGGAAGGATAGCGAAGGAAGGCCATCTGCCGTACCTTCGTGAAAACAAACTGGTCGAACTCGTCGGCGCCATGGATGTAAACGAGAAGAACCGCGCGGATATATGTGCGAAGTTCGACATAGGCGGTAGTTACGAGGACGCTGAAAAGATGTTGGATGAAACGCGGCCTGACGGCGTTCTCTTATGCACTCCGAACTGGATACACAAGGATTTAACGCTAATGGCGGCCGAACGCGGAATACACGTTTTCTGCGAGAAACCGATGGCGGTGAATTCCGAACAATGCGAACAGATGACAACGGCGTGTGAAAAGGCCGGAGTGCTGCTTCAGATGGGGATGGCCAAACGTTTCGATCAAGGCATAGTCAAGGTGAAAAAGATGTTTTCCGGAGGAGAACTCGGGCACGTGTCGCAGATAATGACGTCGTGTCTCAACCCTCCGTCGCCGCGCTTCGATTCCGTCCTTTTCGAGACCGCCAAAAAATGGGCGTCGTTATTCGGCGCCGACCTCGAGGAAAAACTCGGGCTATGGCGTATGCTGGACCCCCGCACCGGCGGAGGCCTAATGCTCGAAATGGGCACGCACCTTCTGGACCTCATTTATTTTATATGCGGGGAGACGCCTTCTGAATGGAACGGATTTATAAACAAAAGCCGCGACGACATGATCTGGGAGAATCAGGGTTCCATGCTTGTGAAATTCCCGTCCGGCTTGATAGCTTCCGCGGATATGAACATGAACACGACCGCAAACAACTTAATAGGTGAAAATGGGTTCGTACTCGGCGAAAAATCGTCCGTGTCGTTCTCTCTCATAAACGGGATGTGGTTCGGGCTACCGTTCTACCACAATATCCCGACGATACTTCTGAAATACGGGACGCTCTCCCCGCTTACCGGGATCGGGATTCCGATTCCCGTTAAGACGGGAAAAAGTGTTTACATGTATAAGAGGCAGATGGATTATTTCGTGGATCGCATACTCGGACGCGATACGGATTATTTCGGTTTCGGGGCTGATTTCGCGGCTCTCGGTCGCGATGGTCTGGCCGCCATGCGGGTGATCGACACAGTCTATGCCGGCCGGAACAAGGAAATGGAAAAGGAAGAACCGGCGGGCGCGGCGAAACGCGCTGTGAAAGCGAAAGCCGTGAAGAAACGGGTTGCTGTAAAAAAGAAGCTAAAGTGAATCACGGCAAAGGATTCGAACGTTTGAGAACAGCGTCGCGCTATTTCAGGTCGCTGAAACCCCATTCATGGAATTTGTATCCCTTAACTTGACCGTCAACGATGTGAATGACCTGAAATCCCCATTTATTAGTGTCGCCGCCCGCGGCGCCGGCGCCTTTTGTTAATATCTCAGTGAGTTTTCCGAACTTCTTCACGGTGTTGTAGTGCATGTGACCGACGAAAAGCGTTTCGCACCCGCGCTCCGCGAGCGCCGCAGCGAACTGATCCTGATCGGGTCCCTGAACCGTGAGCGTATCTTTCAAAATTCCGAGCTTCTTCCCGCCCATCAGCATCTCGATCGGAATGTGCGTGAAAGCAAGGAGCCCCTGCCCTCTCGCTTTCGCGGAGTCGAGGTCGGCGAGCGCCCATTTCCATTGTTCGTCGCTGATCTCCGCGTTGAACAGAGAACCGTAGAACGCTGCTTCTTTCCATCTTCTGTTGCGCCATTTCCTCGGCCAGTCGAATGTGTTCATCCCTATGACGTGCAGATTCCCGTAGTCAAATGAAAGGTATTTCGGCCCGTATGTGATATTCCACAACTCATCCCCGTCAACTTCTTCGTCGTTCGTTTTCAAATAGTACTGTTCGTGGTTCCCGGGGATCATGTACATGGGAACCCGCAGTCTTCCCGCGAATTCCTCGAAGCCGTAGATGTAGTCCCACTTGTACGTTTCAGGATCGAGCCCTATATCTCCAGTGAACATCACGAATTCCGGGTTCAGCTTGTTTATTTCGAGAAGAAGTCGCCTTCGAATCCTGTTCATGTCCTTCTTTAAAAAGTCCTGACAATTGAAATGGATATCGGTTAGTTGCACTATATAAAAATCTCTTTTGAATTCCTTCACCACTTTTACAGCGTGCAACTGGTAATCCCAATTGTTGTCGCTGAAGTTCACGGCGAGGTCGTACAAAGCCGGAGTGAAATTAACAGGCACTTTCACTTTAAAAACAGCGAGATCGCCTTCGCGGCCGGGTTCCCCGTATTTCAGGCAGTTATGGATGGATGTGTCGTCCACACCGTTCAGGCAGATTTCAACCACGCTCAGAGTTTCGGGCACGGCTATTTTTACGGTTAAATCGGCCCCGGCCTTAACGATTGCTGGAGAAGCGAAGAGAGGGCTTTTGATCTCGTGAATTCTTTGAACGCCCGCCGCGTGGACGACAGCCGCCGAGAGGAGCATCATAAGTATCGCGATCAGTGAAGTCATTCTGATTTTCATATCGTTTCCTTTCGCGTTCATGCGACGGATTATCGGATCACCATGCTTTTCCGTTGCTCTTGAAAAGACGTATTTTCGTCCTGACGGATTCCTTCATTCCATCGATCGCCGGCCTGAAAAGTTTGCGAATATCGATTATCTTCGGATTATCGCCGGCGAATTGTCTCATAGCAGTGGAGAAACTTTTCTGTAGTTCTGTCCCGATGTTTATTTTATGAATTCCACGAGCAATAACCTCATCGAAGACCTCGTCGGGAACGCCTGAAGCGCCGTGAAGAACGAGCGGCACCGCCACCACCGAAGATATGGCCGATATCCTGCCGAGGTCAAGCTTTGCGGTCTGAGTTCTCATCCCATGCACCGTGCCTACCGCCACGGCGAGAGAATCGACGCCTGTTTCCTCGGCGAACCGCTTGGCTTCCGCCGGATCCGTGAGGATCTCGTCGTTCCCGCCGTCCACACCGCCTTCTTTTCCGCCCACGTGCCCTATTTCGCCTTCAACGCTTATGCCGACCGGGTGCGCGACTTCCACTACTTTCTTAGTCATCCCGGCGTTCTCTTCGAACGGCAGCGATGATCCGTCGAACATGACTGATGAGAAGCCGCCCTTCACGCATTTCACGATGTTTGCGAATTTTCCTCCGTGGTCGAGATGTACCGACGCCGGGATCTTCGCGTCCGCCGCCATAACCGGCGCGGCCTTGAAGAAGAATGTCTCTCCCGCGTACTTTATAGCACCCTCGGTTATTGCTATGATAACGGGCGCTTTTTCCTCTTCGGCGGTTTCGAGAACGGCTATCACCTGTTCGAGGTTATTGACGTTGAACGCTCCGACGGCGTATCCGTTCGCCTTCGCGTGGTCGAGAAGTTCCTTGTTCGTTCTGAGAGCCATTTCAATCCTCCCCGCATCAGACGATCGGCGGCCCGATGCGTTTCGTGAATGTTTTTTTCATTATTTCGGCGCCTTTATCACAGTTTTTCATCATGTAGTCGATCACGTTTCGTTCGACGATCGTTCCCAAAACCGGAATGTGGCACTCGAACTTAAGTTGCACTTTTCTCCGCGTCCTGACATCGCTCATGGGAGACCATTCGCTCGTCGATTCGCAGCTTATGATGTTTTTCAGATAATGAGGCACGATTTTCGAACGGAACATTTTTTCCTCGTCGTCCCATATACTGTATTCCGTGAAACCGAGCATGTCCGGACGAAAGATTCTACGTGCGGGCGCGGGGATTTTGCCGTGTACGTTCCACTCGAAAACCTTGTGCAGCTTGCTTCCTTCCCATCTTCTCTCTATTTGTTTTCTGCTGTTCACGTTCGGCAGTTCTTTAAAATCCAAGACTTCCTCGTTAGCGAGAAGCGGGGTGATTTTCTCCAACGGCCATTCGAATTCGTGTTCAAGAACGTGGGTGACCAAAACGTCCTCCGAAAGATGAGATACTATGTAGAACGCTATATTTTAGCACGCCGCCGCAACGATATTGCAAGCGATATTTAAAATCATTTCATCAGAAGGGAAAGTCTCGTTTTCACGATGAAAGCAGCCATGTCCGGATGTGTCCGAGCGCCGGCAGTTGAGCCCTTAGCGCGTCCTGAAAATCGAAATCGATTTCCGCGACGGCAACTCCTTCCCTGTCCGGCGCCGTCGCGAGAATGTTACCCCATGGATCCGATATGAGGCTCTTTCCGAACGTGCGGCGGTTGGGAGTGTTCGCCCCGATCTGAGCGGGCGCTATCACGTATGCAAGATTTTCAATGGCGCGGGCTTTTATGAGAACCACCCAGTGATCCTTGCCGGTGTGAAGAGTGAACGCGGCGGGGACGGAGAGCACGCGCGCCCCGCGCCTCGCGAGAGTTCTGTAGAGTTCCGGAAACCTGAGGTCATAGCAGACGGAAAGCCCTATCTTCCCGCAAGAGGTGTCCGCGATTACAGCGTCCTTGCCCGGCGCCACATGTCTCGATTCCCTGTGTGCTTCTCCTCCGCGGATCACTACATCGAAAAGGTGTATCTTTCTATAAACGGAAATGATCTCTCCGTCGGGTCCGATCACCGGGCAACTGTTGAATACCTTGCCGTCCGGTCCGGCTTCAGGAACCGTTCCAGCAATGAGCGTGACGCTTTTCTCTCGGCAAAGCGCCCTCAGCGCGCCCATTGGACCTTCATCGAAAGAAATCGGCGCGGGCGGTTCGTCGCTCTCGTCTCTGATCATCGACCAGTTTTCGGGAAGCCCGATCAACGTTGCGCCGCGACTCGCGGCCTCTTTTATCAGCCCGACCGCTCTTTCGAGGTTGCCGGTCGTATCTCCGGTGGATGTCATCTGTACCGCCGCCGCGAGGTATTTCATTGAACGCTCCTTCTCGGCCGAATCCGAAACATTGAATTTCTCGATGGTAAACTTCAGAATTGAATTATAATATTTAATAGAGTTAAGTTGTTGATTCAATCCGAATTTTCGGAACTTTTAGAATTTGATTGGAATTCAAATGCCGGTTTACGAATATGAATGTGCTCAATGCGGAGCTCGCAGCGAGATCGTCGAGCAATTAGGCGCCGGGAGAATTCCCGTGAGAAAATGCGGCGTTTGCGGAGGGACTCGGCTGAAAAAAATGGCTTCGAAGATCATTTATCACCCCGAAGTCACGCTTGAAGACCTCGGAGTGAACGTGATACGTCAGCCCGCACCCTCTCCCCAATGCGAGGGAACGGTCATCGGACCGCCCGGCGGCAAATGCCCTTATTGCGATTCTGATATTTCAGAAACGGATGGCAATAAGAAATAGAATCGTATCCTATATAAGAAATTCAGGGACAGTTATATCAGTCGATTTATTCCCACACCGAGGCTCGGGAATCAGCTTTCAGCTTCAGCCGAATTCTGCTCTTCCATCGAAATCGTTTTTCCGCAACCTTCACGGATGCACTTTTTCAAGCTCTTCCCGCCTGCCTTCGTCATGACGAGTATGCCGCCGCAGCTCGGGCACGATTCGCCTTCCACGGGCTGGGACCACGTCACGAAATCGCATTTGGGATAGTTCGAGCAACCGTAAAAAGTTCTGCCCTTTTTGCTTCTTCTCTGGACGAGTTTGCCGCCGCAGCCCTCTTTCGGGCATGTCACATCAACCGAGATCGGCTTTATATTCCTGCACTTCGGATATGCCGAACATGCGAGAAATTTCCCGTATTTGCCTTTTCTGATGAGCATGTCCGCGCCGCATTTATCGCACTTCTCATCCGACGGCTCCGGCTTCACTCTCACGCCTCTCGCTCCGCCGTCGCTCTCTTCCGTCGTCACTTCGTAAGGTCTCGTGAACTTGCACTCCGGGTACTTGCTGCACCCGAGGAAAAGCCCGTACTTGCCGGGTTTCACGGCGAGGTCCGCGCCGCATTCCGGACATTTCTCATCGACTTTCTCCTCGTATTTCATCGTCTTCGCGGCTTTTTCGAGCTCTTTGCTGAACGGCCCGTAGAAATCCTCGACGAGTTTCGACCAGTTTTTATTTCCGGATTCAACTCCATCGAGTTCCTCTTCCATTCGCGCGGTGAAGTTGAAATCCACGATGTCCGGGAAATTCAAGGTCAGGAGATCGTTAACGATAAGGCCCCATTTCGTCGGGTGGAACGCACGCTTCACGATGGATGTGTAACCGCGTTTTTTAAGAGTTTCGATAATGGGAACGTAAGTGCTCGGGCGGCCTATGCCCCGTTCTTCAAGCTCGCGCACGAGAGACGCTTCGTTGTACCTCGCGGGAGGTTTTGTGAAATGCTGTTCCGGCTTGAGTTCGGAGAGATCGAGAGGCTCGCTCTGATCGAGTTCGGGCAGAGGTTTCTCCACTTCTTTGTTATCGTTTTCATCGACGGCTTCTTCGCTCGACTTGAAATTATAGACCTTCAGATAACCATCGAAGCGCACGACCGAGCCGGTCGTCCTGAAAATGTAATTATCGTCTCCGGAAATGTCGTATCTCGTCACATCCACGACTGCGGGCGCCATCTGGCTCGCCACGAATCTTATCCAGATGAGCTTGTAAAGTTTCTGCTGATCGCGGGAAAGGTAGTGGGAGATCGATTTAGGCTCCCTGAAGATGGAGGTCGGGCGTATCGCCTCGTGCGCATCCTGAATTCCGGCGCGGGATTTGTAAATCTGCGGTTTTTCGGGAAGGTAATTCTCGCCGATTTTGCTTTTGATGTATTCGGCTGATTCCTGAGCCGCGTCTGACGCGACCCTCACCGAATCCGTCCTCATGTACGTAATGAGACCTATGGTGCCTTCCTGCCCTATTTCAATACCCTCGTATAACTGTTGTGCGATGAGCATCGTTTTCGAAGCGGAAAAATTAAGCCTGCGCGCCGCTTCCTGCTGCAAAGAACTCGTGATAAAAGGCGGCAGAGCCCTTCTTCGCTCGGTTTTCTTCCTGATGTCGTGGACTTTGTAGCAGCAGTTCTTCAACTGCTCTATCAGGTTGTTGGACTGTTCTTCATTAGAGACTTTAATATCTTCCTTGAGCGTGCCGATGAAAGATGCTTCGAAAGATTCCCTGTCGTGCTCCGTGCGCGCGAAAATTCCGGTTATCGACCAGTATTCCTCGGGAGTGAAACCGCTTATCTCTTTCTCGCGCTCGCAGATCAGCCTCAAAGCGACCGACTGAACCCGCCCCGCGCTCAATTTGCTGTTGTTCAGAATCTTCCAAAGCAGCGGGCTTAGTTTGTATCCGACGAGACGGTCGAGCACCCGTCGCGCGTGTTGCGCGTCAACGAGCTTCTGGTCTATCTCACGTAGGCTGCCCAGAGCGTCCTTGATGGCTTTCGAGGTTATCTCATTGAACGTCATTCTCGATGTTTTCTTGTTCGGAAACAGGTGCGCGAGATGCCACGCTATGGATTCGCCTTCGCGGTCAGGGTCAGTCGCGAGAATGACTTCATCGACCGTCGCCGCTTCGTCCTGTAACTGTTTTATCAGTTTGCTTCTGCCCGGAACGACTCTGAAATTCGGTTTAAAACCATTTCTGACGTCTATGCCGAGCTCCTTTGTCGGGAGATCGTAAATATGCCCGAGACAATGCCGAACTTTATAGCCGTCTCCGACGATTTTTCCAATCGATTGGGTTTTCGCCCTCGATTCAACAATTATCATTTTTTTCGCCATTGGCGATCATACTCCTGCTTTTTAATATTTGCCGTCCGAAAGAATCCCTTATTCTATATATTGAATATAGACTCACATCAGATTGACGACCTTAATATTATGTACACGAAGGCGTAATTCGTCACTAATTGATTTCAAAAAAATTTTCACGTGATAATTGTGGGTTAATCTCGGGAATACATCTTGCCCGGCATTTGCTTCACCCGGCCCTTCATTTCAAGCAGCAATAGCGCCGATGAAATCTCCGCGGCGGCTTTCCCGGTGGCGGCGCATATTTCGCCGAACTGAATCGGGCCGTCCGACATTATTTCGTAAATCTCTTTCTGAAGCCCTTCGAGTTCGGGCATCGCGCTCAAGTCCAGCTCAACTTGAGTCCCTATTCCGATTCCTTCAAGGACATCCTGTGCTGATTCGGCGATATGCGCGCCGTTGCGAATAAGCCAGTGGCAGCCGCCGCTTAAAGGTGAATTCACATCCCCCGGCACCGCAAAAACTTCCTTCCCCTGCTCTTCGGCGTGCGCTGCTGTTATCAAAGCGCCGCCCTGACGGGACGACTGCACGACAACCGTCGCCTCGGCCAGACCGCTGATTATCCTGTTCCGCCTTCTGAACTGCCATTTGTTCTGGATTTTCATTCCGAGCGGGAATTCGGACACCACCGCACCGGATGATGATATTTTTTCCACGAGGCTCAGATTGCCGGCGGGGTAATCGACATCGATTCCCACCGCTTTAACGGATATCGTCCTGCCTCCGGCGGCGAGCGCCGCCTCGTGCGCCACTGTGTCTATCCCGTAAGCGAGGCCGCTCACCACCGTGCAGCCGGCCGCCGTGAAGTCGGTCGCGAAATCCGCCGCAACCTTTCTTCCGTAGCCGTTGCATCTGCGGGTCCCCACGATAGCTATCGCGCGCGCGTCCTTTTCGTTTATATTCCCGCGCACGTATATGACCGGCGGCGGTATCGGTATGTCGGCGAGCTTCTTGGGGAATGACGCGTCGCGTATCGTGAATACATCGACACCGAGTTCCGCGGCGCGATCCTCCTCTTGGACGCCGTCTTCGATCTTTCTCAAATCAAGGAATTTTTCGAATGTGAAGTTGTTAAGAAGCCCCGCGTTTTCAATGTCGCGGTTCGGGGCGCGCCATGCTTTCAACGGGCTTCCGAACACTTCGATCATCTTGAAAAGCACGTGCGGATCCATGCCCTGAACTTGATTAAGCGCGATCAGAGCGTAGCTTTCATCGGATCTTGCGTGGTTCGTGTTCAGCGACAAAAGATATCTCTTCGTCGAACGGCGTCAGTCAGCCTTTGCTGCGCACGCCGGTGATTCGCAAGTCTTCGCCGCGGCGCATTCCTTGGTCCCGCAGCTATCGGCCGTGCATTTTTTTCTGCTGTCGGTCTTGTAAAAGCCTCCGCCCTTGAAAACTATCCCCACCGGCTGAAACACTTTCTTGACTTTCCCTTTGCATTCAGGACATCTCTTGCGCGGCTCTTCGTCCACTTTCTGCATTACCTCGAAGGTGTGTCCGCACTTATTGCATTCATACACATAAACCGGCATTTCCTTGAGTCCTCCCAACGTTGCCGAAAGATTGTTTTCCTCACTTCACCGCATGTCACGCTTGCGGCGGTTTTATGGATTTCATGAACGGCGTCAATATATCAATAGGTATAGGGAACAGCGTCGTTGAATTGTTTTCGGATGCGATCTCCGTCAGGGTCTGGAGGAACCTGAGTTGTAAGGTGATTGGAGACTTTTCCATGACGAGAGCGGCTTCCGAGAGTTTTTGCGAAGCTTGAAATTCGCCTTCAGCGCCAATTATTTTCGCTCGTCTTTCGCGTTCCGCTTCCGCTTGTTTCGCCATCGCCCTCTTCATTTCCTGAGGCAACTCCACATCTTTCACTTCGACTGTCGATACTTTGATCCCCCACGGATCCGTGTGCCTATCCACGATCTCCTGCAGCTTGAGATTAATGCTTTCCCTCTGTGAAAGGAGTTCGTCGAGTTCGCTTTCGCCGAGTACGCTCCGGAGAGTCGTCTGCGCTATCTGTGATGTTGCGGCAATGTAGTTTTCTACGTCCACTATCGATTTCTCCGGTTCGACCACTCGGAAATATACTACCGCGTTGACTTTCACCGGTACGTTGTCCCGCGTGATTATCTCCTGAGCCGGCACATCCATCGTGATGACTCTGAGATCGACGCGGACTATTCTATCGATGAAAGGGATGATCACGATGAGTCCCGGGCCGTTTCCACCGATCACGGCCTTGCTCAGGCGTCCGAGTCTGAAAAGCACGGCTCTTTGGTACTCGGGAAGTATCTTTATTCCTTGTGCAAGAATTAGCACGGCAATCACGACGAATGTTACAGTCGATGCTCCGAAAACTGACTCCATTTATCCACCTCCGGCCATTTTTTAAGACTGCGATCCATTATCTTAATCTATATATTATAAACTTTTTTCCTCGAATGTCTCCGCTTCGGCGGGTTTAATACGTATCAGATGAGCTGCCGTGTGGTTGTTTAACTTCTTTTTACCTTGAGCAGCATCCCTTCCATTTCCGCAACGATGACATCCGCTCCTTCCACGATTTCCTCACCGCTTTCACTTACCGCGTTCCAGATTTCACCTCTGACCAATATTTTCCCGGTCGGTGCAATCGATTTAATCACCTTGCCGGAAAGTCCCATCATCGCCTCGCGCCCGGTGGAGATTTTCCTTTTGTAAGTTGCTATGATCGCCGCGATCGCCACGAAAATAAACAGCGATGTGGTTCCCACCGCGCTGAGAATGACCCAGAAACTAACTCTCATCGCCGGGTCGGGCGAATCGACGAGAAGAACCGAGCCGACAACCATGGAGGCGACTCCGCAGATGGCCAGAAGACCGTGTGTCGCAAGCTTGAGTTCGAGCAGGAAGAGCACGAACGCCGCTGCTATGAGAACGAGGCCGAGTGCGTTGATCGGGATCACTTGAAATGCTGTGAACGCCAATAGGAGACATACCGCGCCTGTCACTCCGGGGACTATCACTCCCGGGTGGGTGACCTCGAATATCATCGCGTATATTCCGATCATCAGAAGAATATATGCAATGTTCGGATGTCCGATAGTCTGAAAGAATTTTTCCCGCGCGGACATATCTATTTTTTCGACGATCACTTCTTTCATGTTTATTTTGTAGGAAGCGCCGTTTTCCTTTATGTATCCTTTTTGTTTCAGTAGTTTTTTGAATTCCATCGGGATTGAGTTGAGGTCGATATTTATCTTGCCGTCTTTCGTCTTTGAAACGCCGTTATCGGACTTGTCGAGTGCGGCGAGAAGTACTCCGTCCGCGGTCTTTGGGTCTATGACGGCGTTTTTTTGTCCGCCCTTGACGATCGTGCGTCCGTCGAGTCGAGAGAGAAGTTCCTTTGGCGTGGATGCAATGATCTCCACGACATTTTTCTCGATCGCTTCGCGGGATGTGATGGAGATGCTTCTGCGCACGGCTTTCACGGCGATGTTTGCATTCCTGCCGCGGCGAACGGCAAGCTGCTCCATGTATTTTGCGGCGTAGTTAGTGGATTTCTCCTTCATTGTCTCGTCCATTTGTTCGGGGCCCATCGACACCGGGTGGGCCGAACCGGCGCTCGTGTCGGGCGCCATCGCCGCTATGTCGGACGCCATCAGTATGAAAAACCCGGCCGATGTGGCGGTTCCGCCGTTCGGATAAACATACACAACGACCGGCACTTTAGCGTTTATCATGGCCGTGGCTATGTCCTTCATCGAATCCATCAGCCCGCCGGGAGTATCGATATTGATTATGAGGCACTGCGCGCCTCTTCTCTCCGCGTATTTTATCCCGCGCAGAACGTAGTTCTTGGTGGCTTGCCCGATCACGCCCTCCACTTGCAATGTAACGACTGCCGGGCGCTTCTCGGACTGTTGTTCCGAGGCGCTGTTGATGTCGGCATATTCAATTGCGGCGAATAGGAAAAACAGCGCCATCAGAGCCGGAAAACACCTGAAATGAATACGTGCGTTTTTCATCATGAACCGATCGTTTCTATCATTTTTGCAACGAGGGGCTGGTTCGGGTCGATCTGAAGTGAAGCTTTGAAATCTTCAATTGCTTCATCGACTCTTCCCTTTGAATAGCATAGGAGTCCGAGATTCAGACGCGTCGATGCCGCTTTGTCGCCCATATCTATCGACCTTTTCAATTTTGATTCGGCGTCGTCGTCTTTTCCAAGCGCCGAGAGCGCGTATCCCTGCGCTGCGATGACGTCCGATCTCGCGGGATCGATTTTTTCCGCCTCTTCATATTCCTTCAGCGCATCTTCGAAGAGCTGCATTTCGGCGTATGTATTACCTATGAGAATTCTTATATCGACGTTCTTCGGAGCGCGTTTCGACGCATACTTGAATTCCTCGATCGCGGATTCCTGATTGTCCTGTAACCTCAGTATTGTCCCGAGAATCGTGTGGCTGAGCGCCGTTGCGGGTCTGTTTTTCCCTCTTTGTTGAATGATTTTCTTGGCTTCCTCAAGTTTGTTTTCCTTTAGTAGAGAAATCGCTTTCGCGAGTTCCGGATCCGTGGTCTCGTTGTTAGAATCGTCCGAAATAAGCGAAAAGTCTGGGTCTGCCGCTGGGGTTATCTCCACAAGAGGTTTTCGAAGAGTGAGAGCAGTCAGTTCCTGTTCGGCGAGTCTGAGAGTGAGGATGTCGCCGCCGAACTGCATCGCCGGGCCGGCGTTCCGCGACTGGTCTTTTTTAATAGCAGGAGGAGTCTGTATTCCGGTGTCGTTCTTTTTCGCGGTTATAGATCTTCGGTTCATTTCAAGAACCGCGTCGCCGATTCCGAAACCGCGCGAAATCACATTGTTTACGTCTTCCGGTTTTATTCCCAAACGCCTCTGAAGCATTTCGAGATACACTTTTTTTTCGGCTGGAGAAAGAAGTGCGGTGTTGAGATTGAGCGTGGCGCGTCTCACTTCAAGTCTCGACCGTTCCATATTCGATCTATCCGAATCGCTCGCGTTCATCGCATCGACGATCTGATCTATCTGATCCTCGAACTTGTCTCTTATTATGCCCGCGGAAGCGCTGTCGATGAGGCCGTCTTGCGCCTTGAACGAGAAGTCGAGGTCCTGCATGGCGCGTCTTGCCGCGTCATAAGAACGCGAAGCGTTATATGCGTTTTTTGTGACGGAATTTATACGGTCCGGCATCGAAGCGTCTATCTCCGCCGTTATTCTTGAAAGATCGTTCGCGGCGTGGATCGCGTTCGCCGGAACGATTCGCCTATTTTTCAGCCTGTATAAAGCGTCTCCTGCTCTTTCCATCGTTTCATCGAAAAAGGCGATTATTTCTTCTCCGGAGGTTCGTCCTTCTTCTGCTAATTTCAAATATCCGTTGAAAAAATTAGAAGCGTCATTAACAAGAGCCGTTCTCAACTCGTCGCCGTCCTGCACTTTGGCCACTGTCTCCCTGAAACTCGGCAGGTCGGTGGAAAAAGCATTTTCAAGCTCGTCCATTCTTCTATTTAAATTCTTCGTCCCCGCAATAAGAGACGGTCTGTCTTTATAGAGTTTTTCAAACGATTGTTCGAGAGCCGCGATAACATCATTCTGTTGTGCGGCTTGATCAGGAGATGCGTTTTCACGATCCGCGGCTGATGCCTCGTTCCTCGCGCTTTCGATAAGCATCATCCCGTTCCGGGCGACTGTGTTCTCGGGATCGCTCGAGAGGACTTTGCCGAAAGCGGATTCGGCGCCTGATAAATCGCTGATCTTCAATAAGGCTTGTCCGAGGCCGTTCAAGGCTTCCTCGCTTTGCGGGTTGTGGTTCAAGGCTTCGGTGAATTTGCCAACGGCCTCCCGGTAATATGCTCTCGACGAATAGCTCTTGGCGAGGCTGATATCGTTCGAGTAGCTGTCTTTCATCACCGAGAGAGTTTCCACGCGCGACATTCTGTTTGTTGTCTTCGGGTGTGAAGTGATGGCTACTTCGAGGTTGTTTAAACTTCCAGTGGGACTCATCCTCTCGAGTTTTTTGAAGAAAGACACCATGCCGGAGGGATCGAAACCGGAGCGGAAGGAATAGGTAGCCCCGAGCCTGTCGGCCTCATATTCGTCTTCACGGCTGTAATGTAGTTCGAGAAGAGACAGCGCGGTTCCTACTATCCGCGTTGTTTTTTCGTCGTTTTTTGAGGCGAGTACGTTCATGCCGATGATGATGAAAGGCATTTTTTTGATTCTTTTAGCACCGTGTTTAGCCGCGACGTGTCCGACCTCGTGGCCTATGACACCCGCGAGTTCTTCCTCGGAGTCGGCTTTTTCCATAAGGCCGCGCGTCACGAATACGAATCCGCCGGGAGCTGCGAACGCGTTTACCTCGTCGGTATCCACGATCCTGAATTCATAAGGAATTTCGGTTCTGTCGCTCGACGCCGCGAGCGAACGGCCGATTCTCGTTATGTATGCCGCCGGTATCGGGTCTTCTATATATCCGTATTCCTCCCGGATTTGATCCACCGTGGCGCGCCCGAAATATTTCTCCGTCTTCCAACCTAATTTGCTTAGGAACGAAGCGTGTGCAAGGACTGTACCGACGCACAAAAACCCGGTGACTACTAACAAAAGAATGAATGTGCGTGTCACAATTCCTTTTTTTTCGCCCATCGGATACCGCCGATATATTTTGACCTTTCCTTCAAGAAAGTATAATATAAAAAATCCGCACCATAAATATATGATGGAGGGATGCATGGATGGTGCGGATGAGCGAATGCGCAGAGAAGGAACGATTTCAATGGCTGAATCGGATAGAAGCGAATACAGTTTCAGAGTGGAGGTACAGCGTTGCGAGGAAGGCGGATGGTTCGGCAAATGCCCTGAGATACCCGGATGCGTCGTGCAGGGCGAGACTTACGATGAAACACTATCCGAATTGAAATGCGCGATCGAGGCGATGATTGAAGATTACGCGCAAGACGGCGAGGAGATACCGTTCTGCGAAATTGATGATACGAAAGATACGGTAAGGATAACATGTCCCATATTCCGGCGGCAAGATCGGAAGACGTGATAAAGGTCGCAAAGAAACTCGGTTTCGAGTTTTCGCGACAAGCAGGGTCGAGTCATGCGGTGTACAAGAGAGCCGCTGACCGGAGACGGGTGATCGTGCCTGTCCATAGCGGAAAAGAGATAAAGAGAAAAACACTCGCCGCAATCTGCGACCAGCTCGGAGTCGATTTCGAACATTTCAGAGCGCTCGGTTGAAGACGGGATGAGGCGAAGGGAGAGAAATATGAAGATAGCTGTGTTCAACAGTAGTCCTAAGACCAAAAGATCGAATACGCATGTAGTCGCGGCGGCCTTTTTGGCGGGCGCGGCGGAAGCCGGAGCGGATACGGAAGAAATATTCTTGGCGCCGAAAAAGATAAACCATTGCCTCGGATGCCTAAACTGCTGGCTGAAAACGCCCGGAAAATGCGTTCATCAGGATGACATGACGGAACTTATCGAAATATTTTTCGGTGCTGATATTGCAGTGTTCGCGACACCTCTATACGTGGATAACGTGTCCGGCGTAATGAAGAATTTCATGGATAGGTTGATCCCGGTCATGGACCCGCATTTCGTGATGGGGAGCGACGGCGAGACTCAACATGTGAAGAGCCGGGACTATCCCTCCATAGGCGTGATCTCGACCTGCGGTTTCCCGGAGCAAAGTCATTTTCAGACTTTGAAACTGTTGTTCCGAAGGATTGCGCGAAACATGCCCGCGACGCTCGCGTTTGAAATCTACAGGTCGCAGGGCGCGCTTCTCGGGATAGAAACACCAATGCTGAAGCCGATTTTGGACGGGTATCTGAAGACGGTGTCCGACGCAGGCGCGGAAGTTGTTCGAGAGGGCGGCATTTCAGGAAAGACGGCCGCCGCGCTCGACATGCCGTTGATTCCCATCGAAATGCACATCGCGGAAGCAAACAAGTATTGGGATAAGATGATTGCGAAAAATACAGGCGCGGGAAAATAATCAGTCTTTCGGTTCGCTCCCGATCAGGGTCGCCCTTACTTTATTTTCAATTTCTTTAGCGATTATATCGTGCGCTCTCGCGTTCAGGTGAAAATCATCCGGAGAAACCCAGTATTTCTTAAGGTTGTCTTCCGACACGAGCGGTCGTGTGACATCCAAGGATGGGATTCCTTCGGCGCGAAGGACTGAGGCGATTTTCTCGTGCAGTGAGAAAAATGGATAAGCTTCACCTTTTTCCATTCCCGTATATGTCGTCCATGGGAATATTACAAATAAGAACTTCCGGCCTTCTCTTTCTTCCGCCCCGAATTTCGCCGCCGCTTTTTTCCAGTTTCTGAAAAAATCGCTTTCGTCAGAATAGATCGGGGTCATGAATTTCATGTTGTCGGGCGTTTTTTCAGGGGCATTATCCGTAGGCTCGCTTGACGCCGCTCTCTTCAAGATAATCGATTTCAGGAACACAACGAAGCGATATGTTCTTAGGTTGTCTCCGAGCCACACCTTAAGTTTTCCTATCGGGGAAACGCCCGTGTAAACAGGATATGCATAAGTGAGATCGTTGAGAAGAAATTGAACGATCACGAGATCGGGCGCGAGTTGCTTGGCTTTGTTCTCGTAAACGAGCCATTCCTGAGCGGTGTTGTACCCCGGAACTGACATATTCAGGACTTCTGTTTTAATGCCGTCTCTCTCGAGTTCTCTTTGAAGTACCTTCGGCCATGTGTCTTTTTCATGAAGTTTCACCGCCGCGGTCATCGAGTCGCCGAGACATACGATTCTGAAAACTCCTGCCTTTTTCTTTTCGGTAAACTCAGTGTCTCGAAATCCCATTTTATTGAATCGAACTTCCACATCGCCGATTCTATATTTCATATTCGGCTTGGATTCAAAACCCGCGCCCGGTATGGCGCTTTTTCTGAACATCGGCGGCATGAAAAGACCCGTGGCGCGAAAAACAATTTCGAGAGAGACGAAGATCACGGCGAAAATAAGTAACGCCGCCATCAGTCCGAAGAGAAATTGTCTCATTCCATGGTTCATAATAACCCCGGGTTCGTCGATAGAAAGCCGAATCCGAATGACTGATTCGGGATAATCGTAAAATATCGGCCTGTCGCATGAGATCCATCCGGATCGTTAACAATTATATATCAGCCCGTATTTTTAACAAATGTGTGTTGAAGTCGGAAAAAGGAGTGAGATACGAGACGTGCCGGAAGAGAACCGGGGGTATCAGTTTTTGAGGACTCTGCCCGGCATCTTGTCGAAATTCAGTTCTCCGTCGTCGAGGACGTGGTGTCCGTTGATAAATACGTGCTCTATCCCGGAAGGCGTTCCTTTCGGCCTGCTGAAAGCGCAGTTCGGAGCGATCGTCTCCGGATCGAAAACGAGAATGTCCGCGAAGTAACCCTCTCTTATGAAACCACGGTTTTTGAGACCGAAATGCTCCGCCGGAAGCCCCGTTACCTTTCGGACCGCCGTCTCGAGATTCAGCATTTTCATCTCGCGAACGTATCTGCTGAAGAATTTCGGGTAGGCGCCGTAAAAGAGATGCGACGGGTGCCCGAATCCCATGAGAATCGTGTCCGTGCTGATCGAAACTTCCGGGTGCTTCAGTGCGGCGTGAATGGACTGTTCCGTGAAACTATCCTCGGGCTCTCCGACGGAGGAGAAGACGAGCACTCTGCCGTCCTCGTCCGCGAGGAGGTCGCATGTGACGTCGAACGGATGCTTGCCTCTCTCTCGCGCGATGTCTGCTATCTTGCGGCCTTCGAGGTGCTTGTTTTTATTACTCACAACGGACATTATCCGCGTGCATTCCCACCCGAGAATCTTGAAAAGATTCAGAGACCAACTGTTCCGCCCGGTGTGCGGCCACTTCATGTCCCCGTTTTCAATGTCTCTTTTTATCATCCTTCTGACGCGGGGGTTCGAGAGCCTGTTCGTGATGTCCGCTTTCGTTCCCTGAAGCACCCACGGGGGGAAATACGCCAGCATGTGGGTGAATGTGGTGGTGGTCGGCATCACATCGACTCCGACGTTTATTCCTTTGTGTTTCATATCGAAAACGCGAACGAGTTGTTTTTCGATGTCGGTGTCGAGTTTCACCTTCAGCGTCCAATATTTTGAAAGGTCTATCAAAGCCCCGGCCGCTTTTCTGAACAGGGGACCTATTATTCCGAGGTCGGGAACCCAGAAGATGTGCGACACCTGAGCGCGGATGTTGTTATTTCTCGCCACGGACACCAATTCGTCGATGGCGTTGGGCAGCGCGTTCATGTAGCTTCTAAGATGGCTTACGTACAACCCGTCATATTTTTTTATGATTTCCCCGAGACGGATGAGCTCATGGGTGGCGCTCTGAAGACCGGGCATGTACTGGAGCCCGGAGGACATGCCGATGCAACCGGCCTCCAAGCATGTTTCGAGCGAACGTTGCATGGTTCTTATCTCATCGCTCGTCGAGAATCTGGATGCCATTCCCATTGCGTCTATTCTTATCAAACCGTGCGGCGCGAGAAGAGCGCAATTTAGGAGCGTACCGTTTTTCTCCAGATGTTCGATGAAACCGGCGGTGTTCTTCCAGTCGATCTCGGACAAAATGGGCCTTCCGGTGAAACCTTCGAGATACATTTTGGATTCTTCATAGTGTTCTTTGCTTATCGGAGCGAGCGACATGCCGCAGTTGCCGCCGATAAATGTCGTTATCCCCTGTTTGACCAGAGGTTTCAAAACTTCGTTCTGATCTTCCCTGTATATGGTGAGATCCGCGTGCGAGTGGGCGTCTATTATCCCCGGACACACGATCTTGCCTGTCGCGTCCACAACCTTGCACCCGTTGGACATCTCGCATCTGTTATATTTATCTATCGATTCAATTCTATCTCCGGTTACAGCAACGTCCGCCTTGAACGCAGGCGCTCCGGAGCCCGATATCACCATTCCGTTCTTTATGACATAGTCCGGCATATTCGCCCCCGTGATGTAAATCTGTATGTTAAATTATTCACAATGCTATAGTTAGTTTATGGGTACCGGGTTATTTTTCAATGATATTTTTCAATTCTTCGGAACCGAAAAGACACTCGTATTGTTAATGTGACATATATCATATTTCAAATTTCCGGAAATTCGTATTTAATATGATTACCCACAAAGGCGCGACACGTAAATGAAAAATATTAAAAAGGAAAGCAGAGAGTGACAACTCCAACGCCACCCTCGGGAAAACCGGCACGGAGCGGTAAAACGCCGCTGCGGATTCTTCTTGTCGATGATGATAAAGACATCCGGGAAGTGCTCGGGCTTATCATAGAGATGGACGGAGGAGTCGTCGAATACGCGGGAAATTACTACGATGCGCTCTCCTGTATGGAATCCACGAAGCTTGATTTGGTGATAACGGACTACATGATGCCGCGGATGCACGGGCTTTATCTGCTCGACATGATAAAGGATAAGAAGCCCGATCTTCCTGTTATAATGATAACGGCGTACTGGTCCGAGGACCTCGAGGCTGAAGCGAAAAGGCTCGGTGCAAACATGCTGCTGAGAAAGCCTTTCGAGTACAAGGTTCTTCTCGATGCTATTAGAAAGGTTCTCTAAAAAGTGATGAGCGGCGGGCGTTCTTCGATTTAACCGAGGAGAGACAAAGAAATGGCCGTGAAAAAAAAGAAAACCGCTAAGAAAGCGAAAAAAGCCGTTTCAAGCCGGAAAGTCGATGGCGCCGTCGTGAAATCCGATCCGGCCGTAGCCGCGTTGAAAAAGAGAACGAAATGGGACGAATCACTAATAAAGAAAAGAATTCTCGCACTTGCCGACCGTGAAATAGATCTTACATGCGCTAACATAAAACTCGTCGATAGCGCGCTTTTGGGCGCCGCCGTTTCATATTTCGGAAGCTGGAAATCCGCCGTTCTCGCATCGGGCCTCGATTATGATGAAATAAAGAAGGCTTCCACGATGAAGCGCGAAGAAAAAATTAGAAAATGGTCTCAGGACAAAGTGGTCGAGGAGATCAGAAGAATAGCTTTGTTGGAAGAGGACCTCAGTTATCAATTCATAAAGGAAAAGCACCCTCCCCTCGCAGCCGCGGCGTCGAAATACATGGGTAGTTGGAAAGACGCAATTGAGAAAGCGGGTTTGGATTATTCAGACGTAATGGCCACCGGAAGGAGAAAACGTCATAACCTTAAAAAGGAATGGAGAGACAGCCTTCTTTTGGAAAGGCTCGACATCATCGGTGTTCTGAATGAGAATATCGTCAGGGAAAAGCAACCTAAATTCCACCGGATGCTTATTGATTATTTCGGTGATTGGCGTAGCGTGGTGAAAGCGCTCAAACTTAAGCGCGAACGTAACGACGGAAAGGAAACGTAAATTGGCGAAGCAGATGATAACCGACTTGAAGGAGAACGACATCGTCGCAACCTATCTTCAGGTCGAGGAAGGGCAGTTGTTCGGTTTCAGAAACAAACAAGGGAAATACGCAATATTCACCTTCACGGACAAATCCGGATCAATCAAAGGAGTTTGCTGGGATCGGGGTGAAGAATATTACAAACTGCTCAGCGACGGGCAGATCGTCTATGTGAACGGCAAGACCGTCATATACAACGGACAGCATCAGATTACCGTTGACAGGATTTCAACCGAACTCGATTCCGATTGCGTTCCGACCGATTTTCTTCCGTCAACAACGCTCAACACGGAAGAGATGTACGAATACCTGTTAGGACAGATCGCGGCTACACGGAACGTTTTCGTGAAACAGTTGCTCGAAAGTTTCTTCGCGGATCCGGAATTTGCCGAGACGTTCAAGAAATCGCCCGCGGCGAAGTCCATACATCATTCATATCTCGGCGGTCTTCTCGAACACACGACCAACTGCCTGAAACTATCGAACACGCTTTGCGACATCTATCCCCAGCTCGACAGGGACGTGCTGAACGCGGGAGTCATGATGCACGACATGGGGAAAACCGTGGAATTGTCTTATGACGAAAAGATGGACTATACCGACGAGGGCCGACTCCTCGGCCATATCGTCCTCGGTCATACGATGATTCTCGACCACATCCGCGCAATCCCGAATTTCCCGATTAACCTTTCTTACCACATTCAGCATCTGATTATCAGCCACCACGGCGAGAACGCCACCGGTTCGCCTAAACGCCCGAAGACTCCTGAAGCCTGCGCCCTTCACTATCTCGAAAACCTCGACGCACAGACCAAGAGGTTCATTCAGATCGTGGAAGACACTTCCAACTTCAAGAAGGATTCCGACTGGACGGCTTACGACCGGCTTCTCGAAAGATATCTCTATAGAAAACCGGCCGACGAAGAGCAATGATTTAAAATCGCGGCGCTGAAAATATCTATGAGAATAACAATTATTCTGATCGTTATTCTGTCTGTTTCAATTCTGTCTTCAAACGTGTTTGCGGACGATGGATACTCGGGCTACCCTTCACTGGACGAAATGTTCGCGGAAATATCCTCTCTGAAAAATGAATATCCGGATTACGTCACAGTCGGCGAATATGGGAAAAGCATGGAAGGACGATCGTTGTATTTCATCCGGATCGCCCGCCCTGATGGAGTTAAAAGGCCCGAGGCGCTGATTGCGGCGGGCATCCACGGGAACGAATGGATAGGGAATCGTGTCGCGTTCGCGGTAGCGCGCCGTCTTCTTGAAGGCGAAAAGTCGGACGCATGGATTTCCTCGTTGCTCGACCGGATCGATTTCTGGTTCGTTCCCTGCATCAATCCGGACGGCTTTTACCGCACATGGGATCAGCGCGGCGACATGAAGGCGGAATGGGCGAAGATGCGCAAGAATGCCTCGAAGGTTGACATCAATAGGAATTTTCCCCTGCCGGCGGAAAGAACGGTCGATATAGAATTGTCGGGTAGCAGCGATCCTGACGACATCCGTTATACGGGCCCTTTCCCTCTCTCGGAGCCGGAATCAAAAGCGATCATGACGTTCGCCGCATCGCATAGCTTTTTCGCGGCGGTGGATTTTCACAGCAATTGGGGCACGTTCTTTCCCCCGAAATGTAATAGCGACGCATGTGAGAAGAAATTTAAGGAAATGATGAACGCCGCCCGTGAAAGACAGAAAAATGTTAAGTATCCGGTTGTCTCAGCGTGGAGAGTAGATTCATTCAGCGGAGAGATGGAGGACGCCCTTTTCTACAATTACGGGGTGATGGCGGTTTGCTGGGAAATTTTCACTGAAACCGCCGCGAGGGAGCAGGCGGCGGACGCTCGATATAAACATCCGTTCTGGAGTCTTAATCCGGCGGATATATCATATTGG
>JAKLIR010000060.1 GCA_022709505.1 bacterium
CTCCGGTGCATTCTTTACACCGGAACATCTTGTGCGCTTTACAAATGATGGAGCGGTTGCCTCGCGTGGCATTTACTACATTCATTTGATGAGATTGGCGCTGATTTTCACAGGGGCGTTGGTGGTGCTGGCCGGAATCACCATGTTTTTCGTAAAATGGAGAGGCGAAGAAAGCGAGAGTAGCGGTGACGGCGGGTATGCGCTGAATCTGTTTATAGTAAGCTTTTTCACCCTGTTCCTCGAATTATGTTTGATGAGGTGGGTCCCTGCTTATGTAAGGTTGATGAGCTATTTTACGAACTTCATATTATTGGCGTGTTTTCTCGGTCTCGGGCTCGGATGTCTTTCTACAAAATGGAAAGTGAATTTTTTCAGAGCAATTCCTCTTTTGATAGCAGTTATCGTCGTGTCGGCGCTTCTTATAAAAGGTTTAAGCCAGTTAAATCTGATCTCATATTCCCTCGCGAGGTCATACCACGAAGGCAGCATATATTTCGGCGGTGAACCGATCGCCGGTCCTAATAAATATCAAAATCTCACAATCAGCATGGTAATCGGCGTGGTTTTCACTATTACGACGGCGATTTTCATAGGATTGGGGCAGTTGACGGGCAGGCTGTTCGACAGATTCGAAAGCCCGGTCAAGGCCTACTGTATTAATGTCGGCGCCGGGATATTAGGTGTATTTTCCTTCAGTGCGATATCTTTCTTCGGGATTCCGTCATGGGTATGGTTCGTTCTCGTCGCATTGCTTGTTTTATGGATTATGATGAGGATCGGCGAAAAGAATAAGTTGATTCATGCTCTGCTGCTGCTGCTTTCGATAGCGGCGGTTTTCGCTGTCAATAGAACGATGGACGGTAAGATAACATACTGGTCGCCTTATTACAAAATCGTATATGAAAAACCCACCATAATAGTGAATGATATCGGCCATCAGGCGATGGTTGACAACGGCAAGGGCCGGTTCCCTCTTACATATAATCTTCCTTTTCTTCTTTTCCGAGACGCCGAGAACAAAACGTTCAATGATGTGCTCATAATAGGAGCTGGTTCGGGAAACGATGTGAGCCATGCTCTCAAGTACGGCGCGTCGAAGGTGGACGCGGTTGAAATCGATCCTATCATAATGAAAATCGGGAAAAGGGATCATCCAAATAAGCCCTATTCGGACCCGAGAGTGAAATTCATTAATGATGACGGAAGATCATATCTCAGAAAAACAGACAAGAAATACGACTTGGTAATTTACGCTCTTGTGGATTCCCTCACTCTGATGAGCAGTTTTTCCAGTGTGAGGCTCGAGAATTTCCTGTTCACGCAGAACGCTTTTGAAGACGTGAAAAGCAGGTTGAAACCGGGCGGAGTATTCGTAATCTACAATTTCTTCAGGGAGAACTGGCTGACGTATCGTATTTATCAGATGCTTGAAAAATCATTCGGAAGCAAACCGCTGCTTGTTATGTTGCCTCCCGAAAAGGTCTTGCTGAAAGAAGGACGGAGTACGGCGGCGTTTTCAATATTCATCGTCGGAGACACTGAAAAGTTAAGCCGGATATTCAAAGAGCGCGGCGAATATTCAGTTCTGAAAAACGAAAAGGATTTCAACTATAACTTCAATGGTTTCGCGCCGATTGCGGCTAAACCTTTGAAGTCGATTTACAGCACTAAAATCAATGAATCAAAATCGAACGAGAACCCTGATGACAACTGGCCTTTCATCTACATGAAGGAGAAGAAAATCCCTTCTCAGAACATTCTCGGGCTTGTGTTCCTCGCGATATTCTCAATGATATCGATGACGGCGTTTGTCGGGAAAAAGGGGATTTCAAAGATAAGCATTCACTTCTTCGCCCTCGGCGGAGCGTTCATGCTTCTCGAAACGGAGAGCGTGGTGAAACTTGCTCTTATCCACGGTTCGACATGGTTTGTGAATTCGGTTGTTTTCATATCGGTTCTGACAATGACATTCATCGCGAACATCTTTGTAATTAAACGTCCTGTGAAAAAGATTATGATCACATATTTTCTTCTACTTGCAAGTATAGTGCTGAATTATGTGATTCCCCTTGAGACGTTCCTCGGCAAAGGATGGGTTGTTGAGAATGTTTTATCAAGCTTGTTGACGTTCATTCCGATCTGTTTCGCAGGAGTGATTTTCGCATCCTCATTCAGAAAGTCGAAGAGGCCGTCGCTTGATCTCGGCTCGAACCTTCTCGGAGTGATCTGCGGAGGCATAGCAGAATACGGGTCTCTGAAATACGGATATTCTTCATTGTTAATATTCGCCGGATTACTATATGTCATTTCGATGATCGTTTTGCCGAAGGATTCAACTGAATCGTGAAACGGAAGTGAAAAATGGTCTCGGACTCGGAAAGAACCGAATACTACAGAAGACTGTTTGAAGTAATAGACGGGCTTTGGTTCATGATGGTGGAGAAAAAGCTCGGATTCGAAGAAGCGCTTGAAACAGATGTTGAAGTATGGGGAGTCGTGCCGAAAATTCAGGCGAGAAAGATAAGGGAACTCGCGGGTATAGAGGAAAAAGGAACCGCGCAGGCAAAAAAGGCGTTGAAATTCAAGTTCGATATCGAAGGTTTCGATTATGAAATGAATGACGAGGGAAATGGAATAAGTATTAAAATAAATAGATGTCCGTGGTATGAGATAATGAAGAAATCGGGACGGGCGGAGCTTGCCGAAAAGGTCGGCAGGAGCATTTGTACCACGGAATATCCGGTATTTATTAAAGAATATGTTGATGGAGCGAATTTTTCAGTAAAGAGCTACCTTTGTTCGGGCAGGGATCATTGCGAGATGGAGATAGGGTTCGACGGGGAAGATAGCCGGTTTGACTGAGAAAAACGTGTGTGATACACTGAGAAACATCGAATATTTTCGGGGGAGCAAAGATGTCTGAAGACAGGATCGAAGCATTGTTGAGGGGCGCCGGGGTGAACTATGAAAGAGCCGGCGAGAATATATGGCGGCTTTCTCCCGGAGAGAAAAGAAACATAACCGGAACTCTCGTATGGATAAAAGAGGCTTTTAGGAAGAAGGGCGAATTAATAAAGATAAACAACGATTTAGGCAAGTTGCCGAAAGACGCGGGTGTGAGTTTTTACCATGATGTTTTGAGGAAGAACAGGGATATCGGGCATGGATCGTTCGCGCTGAGAGACGAGGACGATATTTGTTTCACGGATACGCTCGAACTTGATAACTGCGACCAGAATGAGATGGACGCCACGCTCGACTGGCTTGTGAAGGCTAAAGAGCTTTTCGAGAATAAGCTCGACAGATCGAAACTACCATACATTGAAAATTGACGGTGAAAAAATGAAATACGAAGACATACCGCAAGCAGTTTCAAAAATGGGGCTGAAGTGTGAAACGATTGTAAAGGGAATCTGCGCGGTCGTGGATCCGCAAGGCAAGATTCCGAAAATCACGATATGTGTCGAGCCGAGCCTGAGGGCCGGAGAAATGATGTTTAAATTCATCGTTTTCGTTTGCGATGTGCCCATCGATACGAAATCGGATTTCTTCAAGGATTTCATGAAACTGAATTTCAGGGTTCAACACGGCGCTTTCGCAATGGAAAGCAAAACCGAATTGATATTCATGGATACGCTCGAAGCAAAGAACCTCGACGAAAATGAATTCACAGCCACTCTCGAAGCCATGATAGAAGCCCCGAAACGTTTCCGCGAAAAGTACGATCTTGATTTTTACACACTCGGCACGCCTCAATGCTGATTCGCAATCAACCAAACAGGGAGACAACGTGACAAGACGGGATAGGTTTCTTTCAACGTGCGGATTTGAAAAAATGGATCATCCGATCAGGTTCGAAGGATACGGATTTTGGGATGAAACAATTTCACGTTGGCATGGAGAAGGACTGCCGAAATGGGTTCTTCACAGTTTTGTTGCAATGGAATACTTCAAATTCGAGTACATGGCCCCGATTCACTTCGGTGCTGACAAGGACCCGGGTTTTTTTCCTCCGTTTCTCCCGAAAGTGATCAGCACCGAGGGACGGACAAGGATCATTAGAGATTTTTCCGGGAAGACGTATAAAGAGTTTAGAGACGGAAGCTCGTCAATACCGCAGCATGTGGATGATCCCGTCCACAACGCGGACGATTTCAATGCTATGAAGTGGAGGCTTCAGCCCGACTGTCCCGGGAGAGTGAATAATCCGCTGACGGACGCGACCATAGCGTTGGCTAAAGTGCTTGACTATCCTCTGACGGCTATGTATTGCGGGCTTTTCGGCTTTCACAGGCATCTGCTTGGGTTTGAACGGCTTATGATGGCGTATTTCGACATGCCGGAACTGTTGCATGATATTTCCAAAACATGGCTGAGGTTGTATAAGGGCATCCTCAGGAAGCTGGTTAAGAAAGCGAAAATCGACATAATAATATTCTGGGAAGACATGTGTTTTAAAAGTGGGCCGATGATTTCACCGAGACTGTTCAGAGAGTTTATGTCTCCATATTACACGGATTTGATAAATGCCGCGAGAGAAGAGGGCGTGGAAAATTTCTGGGTGGATACGGATGGGGATTGCACGATTGTAATTCCGTTGTTCGAGGAAGTCGGAGTCAACGGCATGTTTCCGTTCGAGGTTCAGGCGGGGATGGACGTGACGCAGGTAAGAAGAAATCACCCGAAACTCATGATATGGGGCGGAATAGACAAAAGAAAGCTCGCGCTGACGAAAGAGGATATTGAAAAAGAAGTAATGTCGAAGGTGCCTTTCATGCTGGAGCACGGCGGCTATATCCCCTGCACGGATCATCTTGTACCCCCGGACGTTTCGCTCGATAATTTTAATTTCTACGTCGAGCTCATGCGAAGTAATTTCTGATTTTAACCCTGAAGAGTAGTGAATAATCGCTTCCCGGCAACAAGATCATGGAAGGTAATTGTTGTAGTTTTTCGTCCTGTTTTGGGGCAGGTTCGTGTTGAGAAAGTAAGCAAAGCCGGATATCAGTTTGATGTTGAAGAATTTTTTCTCCTTCCAGATTCTCGGCAGCAATAGAAGGATTCCGAGAGGGAGGGGGATTTTGAACCTGATCAGTCGGCGAACCAAGCGTTCGAAGAACGAAGAGATTAAAGCGATATCGAAAAGAAAGAAAAGGCTTTTGAATTTTTCAGGATCGTCCGAAGTTATGTGCGGGGACATGAGTTGCGCCCCATTCTCTTCATAGTTCTCGCAGAGAATACCGTCCTTTATCGCTGAGTTGACGAGTTTCGTTCTCGGTATGGGGGATAACAGGAAAATTCGCACGTTATCTGCTTTGATGAGTCTGTTGAAGCTCACGGTCGCGAATACATCATCGATTTTTTCGTAGGGCACGGCCATCATGTTGAAAGACGTAAGCGAAATGCCGTGAGATTTGATTTTTTTTGCGACATCGATGATTTCCTGATCCTTGTACGGTTTGTTGAGATATTTGATCCGAATATGCTCCCGGCCGCTTTCCACTCCCATCGCGATCCCATGGCATCTCGACTTTTTCATGGCTGCGAGCATCTCGTCGTTCACGGCATGTACGGCCGTGTTACAAGTCCACGGGTATTTGAATTTCGTCGAATATTTTTCGCAGAAATCGACGACCCACGCGGAGTCGTCCGTAAAAAGGTCGTCGGAAAAATGGATACTTCCTATCGGAGCGGCGTTCTTGACGGATTCGATTTCCTCGATCACCCTGTCCACGGATTTTCTTCTTACGAATTTGCCCTTGCCTCTATATTTCTCTTTAAAAATGGCGTTATAGCAGAAGCTGCAAGCGTTAGGGCATCCGCGGCCGCTCGTGAACCGTTTCACACTGAAATTCTTAATGAAACCGTACTTAAAATAGATATTTCTATCCGGCAATGGGAGTGAGTCGAGGTTCTGAATCAAAGGCCTCATTTCGTTAACGACAGTTTCTCCATTTCGTTTGACGACGAGGTTTGGTATGTCCGAGAAGTCCTCATGGGATTCGAGATGGTTCGCGAGTTCGAGTATTGGATATTCGGCTTCTCCGAGACAAACTATGTCCACTGAATCATCATCGGAAATCTCAGGGAAGAGAAGGGGATAGGTTCCACAGAAAAGAATCGGTGCATCAACTGTTTTTTTTGCTCGTTCGGCGATACCGAGTACTTTTCGCTCTCCCCATATATCCATTGGAACGACTATCAATCCGGGAGAGGCGTCTTTAATACGCTGTTCGAAGGAGCGTTCGTTTTTTTCGATGAACAGATCGCATTCGTGGCCGTTGGCTTTCAACAGACCGGCGGCGTCCGTGACAGACAGAGATTCGTTAATCCCGTTGTCCTGAAGAAAAATGACTTTCATTATATCGTTCCTCGGGCCCGAACCGATCTGAAGTATTCAGATGAAACGAGAATCCGAAAATGAGATATCCGCTCTTCTGAAAACGTTCGGATGAGCGATCCCGAATCCGGTTAAAAAAGGATTCAAGGTAAATAACGCGGACGCGTATATTGTACTACATTGATGTCAGTAGTAATACCGGGCTGATTCAAAACGGAAGTTCAAAGATTATATATGGAATCGCCTATAATGCGAATGTAGCTGTCTTTAAGCACTTGGATTGCTTTTTCGGTGTCGCTCACACGGAATATGAGGATCGGATTATCACTGACTCTTCTGAGGAAGGGATACAAATAATGAACGTTCACATTAGCGACTGAAAGCGGTTTGAGAACCGCGTTCAGGCCGCCGGGATGATCCGGCGTTTCCACTGCGATAACTTCTCTCGAGGTAACCTGATAGCCTGCGGAAGTGAGAACTTGTACGGCTTTTCCCGGATTGTCGGTTATAAGCCTGACAATGCTCTGTTCAGTGGATTCGGCGAGAGACACCGCGCCGACGTTTATGCCTTCCTTACCGAGGATGTCGCTCAAGGTTGACAGCGTCCCCGGGGCGTTTTCGAGTGTGATCGAAATTTGTGTGACCGTATTTGACATAACATCACCTCATGGTTGCAGTTTAGACCGGATTTTTCATCGGAAAAATCCGGAGATCATTTTTCAGTTGCTGTTTTCTCGACTTGAACTTCGGCCTTCGCGGCCGATTTTTTCTTCTTATCAGCTTTGCCGTAATGTTCTTCGACGTAGTCGTATCCGGCTTTGATGGCCTTAATGTTCAGTTCCACGAGATCTTTTCTTTTGCTTCCGGTTACGGATTCGACCGCTTCGAGGAGAATTCTGTAAGACACGACCTTCGAGGCGGCGACGTATGCGCCGAGCATCACCATGTTCGCGGACCGGAGGGACCCGAGACTGTCCGCTATCTCTCCTGCCGGGACTCTTATTTCGATCAGGTCCGTGCGGGAGAGGCCCTGCTCTATGAGCGTCGAATTGAGCATGAAAATACCGCCGGCTTTGGCGAGGTTTTGGAACCTCGCGAGGGAAGGCGCGTTCATCGCCACGACATGGTCGGGCGAAGAGGCTATGGGAGAAGCGATTTCTTCCGTCGAGACGGATACCGTGCAGTTCGCGGTTCCGCCTCTGACTTCCGCTCCATAGCTGGGAAGGTATGTGACGAACTTTCCTTCATTCATTGCGGCGTTGGCGGTGCATACGCCCATGAGAAGGACGCCTTGTCCCCCGAAACCCGCGAAGATTGTTTTAGTCAGCATCTTTTGAAGATCCTTTTCGAGTATCCTTGATAAGTCCGATCTGATAGTATTTAGACATGACATCGTCGATCCATTTCCAAGAATCGACTGTACTGAGCTTCCAATTCGTGGGGCAAGGCGAAAGAATCTCGACCAGAGAGAAACCTTCTCCGTTTATCTGTGTCTGAAACGCTTCCCGGATCGCTTTTTTGGTTTTTCTGATCGCTTTCACTGAGTTGACGGCGGTTCGTTCGAGATACACCGCACCATCGAGCGAGGAAAGAAGCTCGCAGACTCTTACCGGATATCCTTCCCGTACGTGGTCTCGTCCCTTGGGAGAAGTCGTGGTTTTCATGCCGAGAAGGGAGGTCGGGGCCATTTGTCCGCCGGTCATCCCGTAAACGGCGTTGTTAACGAAAATCACGGTGATGTTTTCACCTCTGTTCGCGGCGTGAATAACTTCGGCGGTTCCGATAGCGGCGAGGTCGCCGTCGCCTTGATAGGAAAAAACGACGCTTTCGGGGAGCGCGCGTTTAATGCCCGTCGCGACAGCGCATCCGCGGCCGTGCGGGGCTTCGGTCATATCGATGTCGAAGTAGAAATAAGCCAGCACGGCGCATCCGGCGGGCGGGACTCCGATAGCTTTATCCGCTATACCGAGCTCATGGATCACCTCGGCGGTCAACCTGTGGATTACGCTGTGCCCGCATCCGGGGCAGTAGTGAAACGTTGCTTCCTTCAATGTTTGAGGTCTTGCCGGCTTTCTCTTCTTCATGCTTTTTTCTCTCTCAATATTTTATTGTAGGTTCGAGAAATCACTCTGAACAGCTCCGCTGGTGTGGGCACGACGCCTCCGGGGCGGCCGTATATTGAGACCTCGGCTTTACCTTGCACGGCGAGCCTCACGTCCTCCACCATCTGTCCCATGCTCATTTCGAAGCACATGAAATGTCCCGCGTATTTCGTTAGATCGAGTATTTTTTCATTCGGGAAAGGCCAGAGGCTTATCGGTCTGATAAGGCCGACGCGCATGTTCTTTTCGATGCACTTTTTCACTGCGGCCTTGGCGATTCTCGCCGCCGTGCCGTATGCGACCACGATCATGTCCGCGCCTTCGGTGAAGTATTCCTCGAAGCGGATCTCCCTGCGTTCGATCCTCTGATATTTTCTGTACAATCTCCAGTTATGTTCTTCTTCGAGGTTCACGTCGAGTATGAGAGACCTTATAAATCTGCTTGGGCGATCCTTCGCGCCTCTAAGCGTCCATGGTTTTTCAGGAAGTTCCTCGGGGGCTATCGGAGTGTCTTTTAGCACGAGAGGTTCCATCATCTGGCCGAGCATGCCGTCCGCGAGGATGATGACTGGGATGCGGTATTCGTCGGCGAGGTCGAAACCGTCGCGGGTGAGGTCGAAAAGTTCCTGAACGGAAGCTGGGGCGAGCACTATCGTCCTGTAGTCTCCGTGGCCGCCGCCGCGCGTGGCCTGAAAATAATCGCTTTGCGAAGGGGCTATGTTTCCGAGCCCGGGGCCGCCCCGCATGACGTTCACTATCACGCATGGAAGCTCCATCGACGCAAGGAAGGATATGCCTTCCTGTTTCAAGGTGATACCCGGCGACGAAGAGGAAGTCATCACTCTCGCGCCCGTCGCCGCGGCGCCGAGCACCATGTTGATCGCCGCGAGCTCGCTCTCGGACTGGATGAAAACACGTCCGGTCTCGAGCATCCTTTTCGCCATGTATTCAGTGAGTTCGTTCTGCGGCGTGATTGGATAGCCGAAGTAGCAACTGCAGCCGGACCTAATCGCGGCCTCGCCGATGGCTTCGGAGCCTCTCATCAGGCGCTTCGCTTCAGTCTTCATCATATACCTCTATCGCCATGTCGGGGCACACGATCATGCACGATTCGCACCCTGAACATGCGTTCTCTTCATTTGGTATGGCGGGAAAATATCCCTTGGAATTCAACTTATCCGCCTTTTTGATGGCTTTCTTGGGACACACGTGGATGCAGGCATAGCATCCTTTACAGGTTTCGCTTTCGATGATTATTACGGGCATGAGCCGCTCCCATTCCTTTTTTCAAGCACGGTTTGTTATTCTAATGATCCAAATCCTTTTTTTCAATAATTTAACCCGGATTCGTCAATAGTGCGCCGAATCCGGTGCAATGTTCATAGCGGCGAACAGCTACGTTGTCGTCGCATTTTTTCGTTCACGTACATCTCGGTACGCTCACTTCAAAAATACTATTTCCGCCTTGCTTTTCATCCGCTCTGAATCATTGCTCCCGAATCCCAATGAAGGATTCGGGTTTAAAGCGATTGCCGAAATGTCACCAAATTGGAATATTTCATAAATTGTGATATTATATCCGCGATAAAACCACCGGTTGGAGGTAGTAATGTCATGAAAAAGATGTTTAGTGTGATTGCTCTTGCCGCCCTCGTCATCCTCTTTTCCGCCCGCGGGGCGCATGCGACGCCGATGAAAGACGCCGACGTCGATTTTTCAGGTTTGGTGCAGTTTATTTACAGTTGGGATGAGGCTGGAGGCGATGACCAGCTCGATGTGCAACGGCTGAGAATTAACCTGACCGCGAAGCCGGCCGAAAAGATTACAGTGAATGCATCTTATGAAGTCGGCGCCAATACATCGGGAATAAGCCCGACATGGCCTTTCTGGAAAGCCGCCGGCGCGAGAAATGTTCAGAACGATGGAACAGCGGACGGACAGATCGTCGATCTGTACGCAGATTTCAATTACCTCGAACACGTCACTCTCCGCGTCGGACAGTTCCCGCTTCCCAACAGCTACGAACTCAACACCCGTGAGTACGATCTCGAAACGATTCAGTACAGTCAAGGTGTCGGAACGTTCGGAAAAAGGGATCGCGGAGGAGCCATCTTCGCGGATCCGACCAAAGAACTGAGCTTGACCGGATGGATCGTCAACGGGGACGGAGCGATAACCGGAACCTCGAAAGACGATGACGACAGAACGGGAGTCGGACTCCAGCTCGACTACCTCCCCATAGATTTCTTCTCGATGAAAATCTGGGGTGATTGGGACGAACAGGCAAGCGCGACCACGTCCGCGTCCGACATGAAGGAAGACTCTTTCGGACTCGGGTTCGATTACGCGATTCACGGATTCCACCTTTTCAGCGAATACAATGACATGAATAAAAAGACCGGCGGAGTGAAGACCTCGGATATAACCGAATGGTATATCCATGCGTCATACCGGATACCGTCCACCGATCTTCAGGTCGTGTCCAGATTCGATAATTACAGAGAGCGAAACGCCGGCGTGGTCCTGATCGATCAAGACATAACCACGGTCGGAATGAACTGGGATTTCGAGAAAAACGCAAGGCTTCAGATAATGAGAGATTTTGTGGAAGGGCCGAAGAACGACAAGCTTGATATGCAGCTCGCAATAAGGTTCTGATCATCAATCCACGGAGGATAGCTGAATGGATGTAATTCAAGAAGGGAAGGGCGAACTCCTCGGTTGGCACGACCCGGACGAGAATCGGATCTGGGTGGCGGAGCATAAGTCGAGGGAGTTGAAGGACAAGACGATGACGGCGAAGGAAGCCGTCGAGCAATTCGTCAAAGACGGTAATTTCATTGCATCCGGTGGGTTTGGGCACATACGCGTATCGATGGCGATAATTTATGAAATCATCAGACAGAAAAAAAGAAACCTTGCAATGGCCGGGAAGACGGCGGTCCACGACTTGGATATACTCATTGGATCCGGGTGCGTGAACAAAGTTGAAGCCGCATACTCGTTCGGCCATGAACTGAGAGGACTTTCTCCGGCGTCGCGACGCGCGGTCGAGGGAGGAACGTGCAAGGTTGCGGCGGAGATAAGCAACGCCGGCTACCAGTGGAGATTTCTCGCGGCAATGATGGGGGTGCCTTTCGTACCCGCCAGAAATCTTCTCGGC
>JAKLIR010000600.1 GCA_022709505.1 bacterium
CGGAGCGGCGGCGCTCGCTCTGAGTTACTATATTCGCGCCTCGGGTCTTTTCCTTATTCCGGGCCTTGCTTGCTATCTCGCGTTCAAGCGCGAATGGAAACGCGCGGCGCTCGTCCTAATCATCGCCGCCGCAGTGCTCGCGCCTTGGGTATTGAGAAATCGCGGAGTGGAAAAATCGGCGGACACGTATTTCGCGGGCCAGTTCCTCGCCAAGGATTTTTACGACGCCGACAAAGGGTCCGCCGGCGCGGGAGACATCTCCGCGAGAATAGCAAAGAACGCGGCGCGCGTTTCGCTCGTGGAAATTCCTGCGATGCTCGCGCCGCAGGTCAAGTCCGTTCTCGGCGCGGAAATAAGAAGTTTCGCGCGGTCCGAAAACGCCGGCGCACGCGAACTCCCCGCCCTCTTGCTCCGAAAACCGGAACCGGCGCCGGTCGCGGCCTTGATCTGCCTTGCGGCGATCGTTTTTTTATCTCTCGTCGTTTCTCTCGCGGGATTCGCGAAAGACGTCCGCGCCGGCCCCGCGCTCTCGCATTTCATATTCGTTTCCTTCTTTTCCCTTTCCCTCACATGGCCGGACTATTGGTTCCACTTCAGACTGATCATGCCGGTGATGTTTTTCATGTGGCTCTATGCGGCGGCGGGGGTCGAGGCGATCGCCGGAAAGCTGTGCGGAAAAAACCCGAACGTCCTGACTGCGGCGGTGCTTGTGCTGCTCTTCACGGCGGGGATAACCTCTCTCGTTCCGAATGTGAAGGCGCACTTTCGGAACTCTTCCGCGGCTGCTCGCGGAGAACGGTTCCCCGGCCTCGACGATGAGTGGAAAAGCTATCTTGACGCCGTCCTCTGGCTGAAGACGAACACTTCGGGAAACGCCGTCGTGATGTCGAGAAAACCGGCGATAACATTCATCGAATCAGGTCGACGCGGCGCCGACTATCCATATACGCTGAATCCAAGTATTTATTACAACTATATAAACTCGCGGCGCTTCGACTACGTTATCGACGACGGATTCAAATGGACGGACACGAGCGAGAAATATCTCGAGCCTATCCTCCGGGTCTCGCCCGGCGCGTTCGAACTTGTTTATTCCGCCCGGCCCGAGGGGGCGTCGGTTTACAAAATCATCCGCGGAAAGCTTCCATTAAAAGCAGGCTTGATAGAGAATGACAAGTGACGATGGAACCAAAAGTATCGATAATCATACCGAATTATAACGGCCTGAAATTGCTCGAAAGCAACCTGCCGAGCGTTGAGAAGGCGGCCGAGGCGGCGGGATTCGGCGTGGAAATAGTTGTCGTCGATGACGCAAGCAACGACGGAAGCGCAGCATGGCTGGAAGAACGACGCGCAGAAACGCTCAAACCCGTATTGCTGAAAAGCAACAAAGGGTTCCCGGGGGCTTGTCTCGAAGGCGCGAAGGCCGCGCGCGGCGGGATAATTTATTTCCTTAACACCGACATAAGGCCTGAAGAGGGTTTTCTCGCACCGGTCGTGCGGCATTTCGAGTCGCCGGACGTATTCGCCGTGGCGAGTCTTGCATACGACGGAGACGGCAGCCGCGTGCTCGGCGCGCGATCAAGTCTCACGTGGAAGCTCGGCATGCCGGACGTGGATCGTTCCCTCGCGAGTTCCGAATTCGGAAAGCGGGCCGGGCCGACCTTGTTCGCATCGGGCGGACATTCCGCCTACAGGCGACAACTGTTCATCGAATTCGGCGGG
>JAKLIR010000601.1 GCA_022709505.1 bacterium
AGGATGCGGGTGACAAAGAACCGCCCCGGGCGCGCCGGGCGCATCGGCATTTATCAGCACACCGTGCAGTTTAATATCCTCGGGTCCGAAATAGACGTCTCTCATGTCATCCTCCATGAATCCGGACTTAGTCCGGAAAAATCACGCGGCTCATTTTACCGGCGCCGCCTCCGAGGGCGGCGCCCACCCGATCTCTCCGTCCCCGTTCTCGAGCGTGCCCTTCCCCACCCGCATCTGATGATGCCTCTTGTAGATCGTCGCGTACGGGGTAATATCGTCCATTTTCAAATCGGTCTCAAAACCGTCGAAAAGCCATCCCGTGAAAAAGTCCGCCTTGAACCCCGTTTTGTCGTTCGTTCCCACGTAAAACTTATCGAGTTGCAGTCTCCAATAGACTCTGTCCAGCAAGTTTCCCGCGGAAAGGTTCGCTTCGTCGAAATCCATTTTTCTGAACAGCGAATTTGAAACATCGTACTTCCCGCTTATTATTTTCTTCTTAAGATTCCTTAGATCATCCGTTAGTTTCGAATCCGGCGCGCTGAGCGCGGCGGCGATCTTCCGCGCGAGGTCTTCATTCACAAACAACCAGAACGGCGCCTTGCCGAACGGGTCTTCGCGCGACCATTCGAAAAGCTTCGGGTTCGGCATGTAATAGTCGATGAGTCCCTGCCCGTAACGCTCCGCTCCGGGCGGGGTCTCGAGCGGGATGAACCGGACGACGTAGTAATTAAGTCCGGGTCGTACGACTTGATTGATCTGAGTCGTCCCGGCGATCCTCAGCCTTACGAATATGAATTCCCTCACCCAAGCGATCTCCGCGCCGAGAATGTCGCGGTCCGGAGAATTTTGATAGGTGATCCCGTCTTTAGGGGCTTTCTTTTCGGCGGGATCCGAAATCACATCCATGAAAAAAATGTCTTTCTCGAACTTGGGCGCTTGCTGATGCGCGATTTCGGCCGTCGTGTTCCCGAGGGAATCCACGGCGGAGAAGCACAACGCCGCCGTCGCATTATCAACCCAACCTTCGTTAAGCTGAAGAAGGGACGGCCTATTCTTACCGCCTTTCTCCGGCGAATCACCCGGCGCATCAGCCTCGGGCTTCGCCTTCGCCTTCCACTCGGGTATCTCGATTCTCACTTCGAAAGAGCCCGTCGCGGACGCGGAGCGTTTCATCGCGTAGCTCTTCCACGCTCTTCCTTTGTCGGTCGTGATATAAGCCCTGACCGATTCCACTGTAACCTTCGGCGCCGATTTATCATCCGAAGCAGCCGTCGGCGCAACTTTTATGACAACCGCCGGAGTTTCGGAAGTTGCGTCCCATTCCGCCCTGATATTCCTGAACGACACCCGGCTCGACGGCGGGTATTCGAAATGCCCCGAAAATGCCCGTACCGTTTCGCCGGCCTCCTGCGACAACGCGCGGACATGCAGCCCCGCGAACGCGAAAATCACCACAATTACGACTCTGAAGTATTTCACCGCCATCGGCTACTGCTTCACCTTGATCGTTTTTATTTCGAATTTACCGAGCGGGACCGAAATAATGTTGCCGTTCAGCTTTCCGGGTTTTCCTTCCTTCATCGGGTCCTCGATCAGATTCACTTCGGAAATCGATTTAGGGTTGAACGACAACTTCACAGTCGCGTTCGTGGATTCCCTGCCGGTCAGCTCGACGAGTCTGAGCACATAGCCGC
>JAKLIR010000602.1 GCA_022709505.1 bacterium
GCGAGCATGTCGTCGAAGCACACGTCGTGCACTTCGATCAGCCGAACGTCGCCGCGTTTTTTCATGGCGTCGAAATACTTTTTCCCGAGAAGGTAGCCTTCGTCGTAGCGCTTCATGTATGCGACCATGAAGACGACTCCGGCCTTGTCCACCGCTTTCTTGACTTCCAAGCCTTCCTTGACGCTGAACGTCACCGGTTTTTCGCAGAGGATGTGTTTGCCGGCGCGCGCCGCGGCGATCGCTATCTCGCTGTGGTTTATGGTGAGGATCACGATCGCATCCATGTTCTTGTGGCTGACGAACTCCCGCCAGTCGGTGGTCGCGAAGGGCACGCCGAAATGCTCCGCGATGCGCTTCGTCAGTTTAGGCGATGCGTCGCACACCGCCGTCAATTCGTATGCATCCGATTCCTTAAGATACGGCAAATGCATTATCTGGCCGATCATGCCCAATCCTATAACGCCCACTCTCACCGGTTTCATAAAAAACCTCCTATGAAGCAGAACGCGCCGCACGCCGCCCCGCGAATTTCGATACGCATCAACTTAACCCGGTTTTTTCGCCGGGAAAATCCGGAGAATCGCCGAAAGAGCGATCCCCGGTGTTGCATCATCGGCTCGAAACCGGGCGCATGCGTAACAGTATGCTCCCGTATTCTCGCTCGTTGCGCATTGTATCTCATCCCTTTTTCCGATTTCAACCCACGCCGGTGAAAATGTGGATTAATCATCCGAAAGCCGCCCGGCACATTATCGAATCGAACTTTTTCCGAGCAACCAAAAGCCATGCAGTCGCCCATCCTTCCCCAAATGACAACCCTGACATCCTTGTCCCCGCATGGATTCCGGGTCTCAGCCCGGAATGACGAAAAAGAGGGGGACTGGAATGACATACACTATGGTAATAAGACAAAATGACACGATACAAGGGTGCCGATAGAAAAATACCGGAATGACGAACTGAAGATGACTAACCCACAATGATGAAAATGTGGATTAGGATAATCAGGATTCCTTATATACTTGGAACTCGTGAATCCAACAGCGTTATTCCTTTCCAACAATGTACGGGGTATAATTATTGAAGTTGGAACTTGAGGTGAAACATGAAGTTCAAGGTATTAATCCGTAAAGGCGCCGATTTCGGATACGTTGCCGAGGTCCCCTCTCTTCCCGGATGCGTTTCACAGGGCGACACCGTTCAGGAGGCGATTTCCAACATCCGCGAAGCCGTTGCTCTTTACATAGAGGATATGTCCCCGAACGACGTCGAAGCCGCATCTGAAATGAATCCCGAATTGTACGAAATCGCCGTCTGATGTCGCCTGCCCTACCCATTATAAGCGGCAAGGACGCCATTAAGGCGTTTCTTAAAGTCGGCTGGACGGAAAAAAGCCGGAAAGGCAGTCACGTGAAGCTTGTGAACCCCAACCATCCGAATCCGATAGTCATCCCACTCCATGGCAATAAACCGCTCGATCGCGGAACCCTCGCTTCGATCATCAAACATTCAGGTTTGTCGGTCTCCGAATTTATCGACCTGCTTTGACCACCTTAATCTCGATCACTCGCGTTCCCGCCCCGAACAAGGGAATGCGGCTTTTCACAGTGCGGCTTGTCCGCGATGCCGCCGGGGCGGCCGCCCTGCTCATTTCCCGGCGGGTTGTTCGGTTTTCTCCGCGGCGGGT
>JAKLIR010000603.1 GCA_022709505.1 bacterium
GAGCTTTCGAACGAAATACTTTGCACGGTTAAACTCGCACGGCGCGCCTTCGTCGGAGAAACCTCATACGGCCTCGATAACATGATCCGAAGGTTCGGGATCGAAATCGACCCGAAAGACCGCCACAGAGGCGCGGGAGACGCTCATGCGGCTTCCCTGCTGATGCTCAAGTGCTTTGAACGAATCCGCTCCGCGGGCGTCACAACTCTCGACCAACTGCTGCGCTTCATGCACGCCTCACCCCGAAAAACCGCCCGCATGTTCGATCCCGTTAAACCGGTTCGGATCTGAACCTCACAGACGTTCACATCCTATGGGCCGCTCAAGGGGGCGCTTTTGAAAAAGCGCCCCCTTGAGAATCCCCCGCAAAATTTTCACTTCCGCAATACCGCATAAACAACGCGGCATTGCTTGCTCAATTTATCAACTCACAATCTCTGTCATTCCCGTAACACACCGTTTTGTCTTATCACCTTAGCGTACGTCATTCCGGGCTGAGACCCGGAATCCACGGGGACAGGATGTCAGGGGGGGCTTTCGGGCAAGCCGGGCAAGAGGCTACAGCCGGGTATGCGCGGCCGGGTGCGGAGTCTCGACCCTACACCTCAAACGTAATGCATTAAAGGCCGCGGAGCGGCCTTGCCATTCCGTTACGGTGCGGAGCACCGTAACGAGATGTAAAAAGTGTTACAACGTGTGGCGCCGTGACGAGAGACAGTCTTTATCACAAGCGGATTTTACCGGAAAAATATGGATTAATATGACAACTATGCGATGGTAACGAGCATGTCAACCGAGAATCATTTTCCGAGAGGGCCGTATTTCTTCAAATACGCGATGTCTTCCTTGCGCCATCCGCCTTTTGAGGAAAGCGATTCGAGGTACTGATTTTGCTTCATCGCCTTATCGTCAATCGGGAGAAAGTGTCCGTTCACCATCTGGAACGCGAATTTAAAACTCGCAAAATCAGGATCCTTATGAGCGTTGAGAACGATTTCCTTAATTCGTTGGATTTTGTCCGCGGGAAAACCCTGCCGCGCGACGAACAGCCAAGAACTCTCGTAATCGTCGCATGTGAGCGGCTCGAAACCCGCGTCCTTCTTATTCAATTCACCCGACAGTTTGACAACGCTCTCGTATGAACTTATTGCGTCCACTTTGCCGGCTTTCAGCGCGTTTATCAAATTCGAAATCGGCGTATCGGGGATGTATGTAAGAGACCCGAAAAACTTTTCCAGCGGTACGTTGAAATTGTTCTTATAAAGCAGGTACCGCGCTATCATATAGTGCTTTCCGCCCCATCTCTTGCCTTTCAGTTCGGCCACGTTATGGAACTCGCCCTTCCTTGTGTACATGCACACGCGCATCACCGTACTGTTGTTGATGCCGAGCGTGAAAAACGGCGCCAAATCCTTGCCGCCGGCCTTCTTGTATTCCGCATATTCAAGACCGAAGATGTAGCCGAGGTCCGCCCGGCCGCTCTTCATTTCCTTCAGGACGGCGTCTATCGCCTTCTGGCCCGTCTTGTACGTGACCGTTTCCATTTTCAGGTCAACACCCATCTTCTTGCCGATGATCTTCGTGAGGTTCTGCAGCATGTTCACGAGATTGTTCGACGTCTCGAACTTATCTATCATCGGCACGGCGAGCGTGTAGCTCTCCGCTTCCGCGCGCGAT
>JAKLIR010000604.1 GCA_022709505.1 bacterium
TTCCTCTCCGACGCCGGGGAGGATGAGCGCGAATTCGTCCGTCCCGACGCGGCCGGAATATCCGGGGGCGGCGAAACCGGCGAGAACCGCGCCGATGTCCCGCAGGATCTGGTCTCCCTTCTCGAAACCGAGTTTTTCATTGACTGTCGAGAAATGGTCGATGTCGAAAAGGAGCAGCGCCATGGACGATCCGTTCTTGTCCGCTTCGTTTATGGTGTCCGCGAGGAGTTTCTGGATCGCGGAGAAGTTTTTCAGAAGAGTCACCGCGTCGATTTCCGGAACGGTTGTGATCTCCGTGCGGAGGGCGAGGTGGGAGACGAAAAAGGAAACCTGATCGGAGAGTTGTTCGAGGGTTTTCTGATCCGGGGCGTCCATCGGGCTTGCCGGGTCCTGTCCGCCGAGCAGGAGTATTCCTTCGAGTTGTTGGTTTATTGAGATCGGAAGTATGGCGAACGATTTCATGCCGAGCCGTTCGAACGAGCGGTCGAGTATGCGCGGGTCTTTCGAGGAGTTGAAAACGAAAATGGGAACCCTGTTCTTGCGAAGTTCGTCGATGATGCCGTCGGGCAGGCGGACCGCGGTGGAAATGAGCCCGTTCGAATCAAGGTTTAGGCAGTCCTCGAACACGGGGGACTCGAACCGGTCCGGCATTTTCGCTATGTGGATCTGCCTGTAGCCGAGCTGCTCGCTCAGAGTTCGGGCCATGATCGATATCCCGCGCATGTATATCTCGTCTCGCTTCAGGTCCGGCGGGAGTTGCTGCAACTGGCGCGCGACCTGCGCCTCCGCCACCGAGAACGCCGCGCGGATTTCACCCCGCCGGATCTCGTTGTTCAGCGTCGCCGCGTGAGCCGAATCGGTGCATAGCACGATGGACGCGAACCCGAACCCGTAGGCGAGTTCGTTTATCAGATACGACATCCTGTTGACGTCGTTCCCGACCGAGATGTAAAGGCCCATGCCGACCGCCACGCCGAGGAAAATGAACGCCTGAAAGAAATAATGCCGTCCCGGCGTCTTCCGCGCGGAGACGTAAAAGAGGCAGTAAATGATAAGGCAGGTCTCCATCACGAAAAGGTGCGTCCTCGTGAGCTGCGGATATGAAGTGCCCGGAAGCGAGATGTTCGCGATCCCTATGAAAAGAAGGAAGATCATAAATACGAGGAACCATATCGCGAGGTGCACGCCTATGCGCCTGTCGCCCTGCATGACGGCCGACATCCAAGCGAGGAGCGCGAGCGCCTCGAAAGCGCTGATCCACGTCGGCCCGGGGTCGTACGGAAAATTCCCGAAGTGCATTATGAGGATTTTGTGGGCGAGATAGAAGGCCGCGCCGACCGCGTATAACGCGAACAACCGCCACCTGATCCGCGCATAGTGCGCGGACGCAAGCACGCAGATCACGACGAGGATCGCGATGTTGGCATAGTGTATGATAGGCAAAGCAGCCATGAGCAGGTGTAATTTTATCTTTGCCCGTCGGACGTGTCAAACTTGCGAGGAATTCTATATTCGTATTTAACTTCAAATCCGCATTTTTCACCAATGTGGATTGAAACCGGAAAAAGAGATGAGATAAAAGGCGCATCGAGCGAGAACGAGGGAGCATACTGTTTCGTATGTGACCGAGTTCGAGTCGATGATGCAACGCTATAGATCGCTCTTTTTACGATTTC
>JAKLIR010000605.1 GCA_022709505.1 bacterium
AATGACGGAGAACCAACCTGTCGCGATTACAATTTCACGCGAAGTCGGAAGCGGGGGCGCTTACTTGGGGCAACGCTTGGCCGCAAGACTCGGGTTCGCATATCTGGACCGCGAGATACTGAGGGAGGCCGCGCGCAGGTTCGACCTCACGGAGGAAACACTGGCGCACCGGAGCGAAACCGTAACGCCTCTATGGCTGTCGCTATTGGAATCATGCCGGTTCGGGGCCACGGCAGTTTCTTATGTACCGCCTCCCTTGAGCACGCCTTCGGACGGCGAGTTCTTTCAAGCGGAGTCGGAAGTGATCTCCCGCGTGGCGGGCGAACGCTCGGTTGTCGTCATCGGCCGGTGCGGTTATCACGTGTTGCGCGACCACCCGCGCCTCTTGAGCATTTTCCTCCACGGCGGCGTGAAATATCGGAGCAAGCGCATTCAGGACCTTTACCACCTGTCCGAACAGGAATCTCTACAGATGATCGAGAACAGCGACAGAGAGCGAGTACGGTACCACCGCGCCAAAACAGGCAACAACGCAGTGGAAGCCCGCCTGTTTCACCTCTGTTTGGACACCAGCACGATAGGGCTGGAAACCACCGAAGAAGTTATCTGCCTATGCTTGCGGGAGCGCTTCGGAGTAGAAGTTCCCCCATACTGCGCCGGGCCGGAAACTTCCGCAACGACCTGACCCTTACGAGTTCGTCTTGAGAATCGCATGTAACGCACCCGGTTTTGTATAGTGCGAATTCAGCTTACTAATTCAACTCCGTGCACGCCGTTTGGACGCCCGCAAAAAACCGGAAGTCCGAGGAACCGAATTGCTTCGCGGCAGGCCTTGTCGAATACGTTGACAAAGATCGTTAGCCGCCTTATTATATTCAGCTTATGAAAATAAGGCGACCGGTAAAACTGGATAAAATCCCGAAATACGAGACCCTTATATCGCTTTCGCGGCGTTTTCCTGAAGCGCAGCCGCGCGCGATACAGAGTTATCTCTTTCTGTTGAAGACATGGAGCGACGTCATCGCGGCGCTCGACTTGCATTATGCGCGGCACAACATTTCGCGCGGCAGGTTCATCGTATTGATAACGTTGTATCACAATACGGAAAGAAATATTTCCCCGGCAATGATAGCGGAAAAGGTCGGAGTGACGCGCGCGACCGTCACCGGGCTGCTCGACGGACTGGAGAGAGACGGTTTGATCCTTAGGGAAAAAGACATCGAAGATAAACGCGCGCTGAAGATACGTCTGACGCCGAAAGGGAAAAAGGTGATCGAAAAAATACTCCCGGACCACTATCGGCGCATTTCAGCCTTGATGTCAACGTTGGACGACAAGGAAAAAGAGCAATTAGTAGCGCTGCTGTCGAAAGTGGAAGCGGGAATTTCGGCGATCAGTAATCCGTAATGGCAAAATCACAATGAAAGGCGAACACTCCGAATGGAAGAACAGATGCCCGGCCGGGAAACAACGACATCCGGAAATTCGAAAGGGAACCAAAAAGTTTTGCTTTACGCGTGCCTCGGTGTTTTATTCGTCGTAGGGCTTATAATCGGCGGAAAGTGGCTGATACATAGAATGACGTACACTACGACTGACGACGCGCAGGTGGACGCCGACATGTTGCAGGTTAGCTCCAAAGTTCCGGGGCGCATCCTGCGGCTAT
>JAKLIR010000606.1 GCA_022709505.1 bacterium
GCGCTTTTCATACCGTTTTTCTTTTTAATTTATTATTCAACGATCTACCGTGAGGAACTGTATTTGAAAGGTGCTTTCGGAGAGCAGTTTGAAAACTATTGCCGGACGACATCGAGATTTTTCCCTCTTCCCCGCTTCGGAAAGAAGGCCGTCGTCGCTCCGACTTCAAAAGGGTATTTTAGTTGGAAACAGTCCATGAAGAACCGGGAATATGAAGCCATGATAGCGGTGGCGGTGATTCTCGCGCTCTTGTGGGCGAAACCATATCTGCACGAAATCAGGTCGATTTTCTGAAAATGGGCCAAGAAAACATCAGACGTCTTAACATATTGTACATACTGCCGGAGTTGACCGTGGGCGGCGTGGAGACACACGTCATGTCGCTTTCTCAGGGCATGAAAAGGCTCGGACACGGAGTTACGGTTGTTTCCAATGGGGGGGCGCTCGTGTCCCGTCTCGAGGAAGCTGGGATCGAACACGTAACCCTTCCCGTTCACAAGAAATCGCCCGTGAACATAAACGAGATGATCAAAGCAGTAAGAAAGCTGATTACGGACAAGAACATAGATGTGGTTCACGCTCATTCGAGAGTGCCCGCTTGGATCGGGTATTTCGCGGTGAGGAAACAGAAGGTTGCATTCGTAATAACCGCGCACGGGCAATATGCGCCGCACATGGGAAGCAAGGTCATGACGAGCGGCGACAGGGTGATATGCGTGAGCAGGGTGATTCTCGACCACATGGCGGAGAAGCTCGGGGGCGACAGGGACCGCATGAGGGTGGTTTACAACGGGATCAATCTGAACGACGCCGAGAGGCGCAGGACGGCTGCGCGGGAAAGGGCCGAGACGAGAAAAGAGCTGGGGATCCCGGAAGACCACTTCGTCATGGGTTCGATCGGAAGACTAACCGCGACGAAAGGACTCAGGTTTTTCATAGAGGCGACGAAGAAGGTGAAGGAGTCCAAGCCCGGAGTGAAAGCCGTTATTGTGGGCGACGGGCCCATGAGGAAGGAGCTTTCGGATAAGGCAGCGGAACTCGGGATCGGCGGAGATGTTCTTTTCACAGGTGTGAGGACGGATGTTTACGATCTTCTGAACTGCATGGATACGTATGTCGTTTCCTCGTTGTACGAGGGGTTCCCGATGGGGTGCCTCGAAGCGATGTCGGCCGAAGTTCCCATAGTTGCGACGCGAGTCGGTGGTATCCCGGAGATGCTCGACCATGAACGCACGGCGCTTCTCACACCGGCGAAGAACCCGGATGCGCTCGCGGAACAGATTCTGAGAGTCGCGAACGACGGTGTTCTGAGAGATAAGTTGGCGAAGGCGGCGCACGAAGACCTTCTCGGAAAATTTTCGGAAGATAAGATGCTCTCGGACGTGCTCGATATTTACTACGATGTGATACGGGAGAAGAAAGGGTACGCGGGCCCGGTCCGCGGAGTCGTCAAAAGCGAACGTCCGAGAATACTTCTGACTCTTCCGGAGCTTCGGGTCGGCGGCGTCGAAACGCATGTCATAGACCTTTCCATCGGATTGAAACAGAAGGGTTACGAGCCTCTGGTAGTCTCGTTCGGGGGCAAACTCGTCGAGAAGCTTGAAACTTCGAAGGTTGATCATATAAAGCTGCCGGTGCATTCGAAGTCGCCGCTTGTGATTT
>JAKLIR010000607.1 GCA_022709505.1 bacterium
TCAAGCGCGCCGCCCTTGCGCCGAGGACGATTCCACCGCATGTCTCAAACCAACGGGCCGCCGATTCTTCGTAAGGAAGCGGTGTCTTTATAAGTTTTAAAATCTTCAGCAAAGTCTCTCTATTTGTCAATGAGTACAAACCGGGCTCTTCCTCGGACCATTCCGGAAATATTATCGTCGCAAGCGGCGCCGGCCTTCTTTTCGAGGGCGGCATCATGAAGCGCGGATCCGGCCCGGCGCTGAATCCTTGTGCTATGAGTTTGTCCATGTCTTCGACCGGCACGCCCGGAGCGCTTATCACTTCCGGGTTCGGGAGTATGGTTGTGGTTTTCCGGTCGGATTTTATGAAAGTCGAATCGTCCGACAGGTATTCGGCCCCGTTCAGAACCATCGAACGGGCCAGCGTCGATTTTCCCGCTCCGTTGGCGCCGGCGAAAACGATGCCGGAGTTTCTCCATGACACCGCCGCCGCGTGAAGCGAGTAAATGCATTCGGTGGTTTGAAGCATGTGTTGGACCGCCGCCGCAAGCCCGGAAAAGATAAAGCCGGTGTCGTTCTCGTCCGAACCGGCGGCGGGTGCGGCGAGCAACGCTTTTACGGATATTGCAAGTTGCGGCGGCGCCGTATTACTGTCTCTTTTCAGCTCCTGCAACACCGCGGCGCCGGTTTGAGCCAGCCGCTCGCCGAAATCGTTGCTTTTCAGCAATTCGAGCCTGAAATCGCTGTTCTCCGGACGGCTTGAGTATTCTGAATATCCCGATCCGTAAACCGCTCTCAGGCACTCCGCCGTGCGGTCCGGGAAAGCGGACCTTATTTCGAGCTCATGGCCGAGTATGTGTATTGAAAAAAAGTTTGTGTCGTTTGCAATCCCGTCGTTCATTCCCTCACACGGCCCGTCCGCTTTGAAGATTTCAGAAATTTTGCAATTGAAACCGCCTTCTTGTGAATCCCCGGCATTATCAGATGTTCGAGCTCGGGCGAGATTTTGAAAACGGCCTCCGACATCGCGCCCAAGGCGAGATTAACGGTTTTCACAACCGGGCGCGCCGCATCCCGGTCGTGGATGTCTCCGCTCGATGTTATGAACGCGAGCAGCTTGTTCCACATCTCGGGAGTGTAGCGGAAGAAATTCCTTTCGAGGAACCCGTCTTTGCATTGCAGCCATCTGAACAACGGTCTTCCGGGTTTGGACATTGGCGACCACTTTTCCCGCAGCCACCATTTTTCGAGACCGTATTCGGTTTTATATGTCTCGTATAATTCAGTGCCCGGAAACGGGGCCGGCGCAAAGGTGAAATGCTTCATCTCTCCTCGATGCCGGGAAATGAAGGCCATGTTCTCCTCCACGTGCGCCGGAGTTTCCCAAGGGAACCCCGCGATCAGATACGCCACGGGCGTCACTCCCGCCTCCGAGCACCTCCTGATCGCCTCTTCGTTTTGTTCCACGGTCACATTTTTACTGATCTTGTCGAGCGTGTCCTGATTCATGCTTTCGAGGCCGATGAACACTTCCTCGCATCCCGCGTCTTTCATCAGCTTGAGAATGTCCGGTGAGAGGTGGTCCGCGCGCGCCATGCACTTCCAGCCGATTTCAGAGCCGCTCCTTATTCGGGCGAGCTGTTCGCACAGAGAGATCACTCTCTGC
>JAKLIR010000608.1 GCA_022709505.1 bacterium
ATCATACCCACGGCGAAGTAACCGGCTATGGTGTCGCACTTATCCGCCAAGGCAACGAGCGCGCCGGGTACGGATTCCGCGAGAACATCCTCCGCGAAGCGGGGAAGATAGTGTTCTCCTATGGCTTGAGCGACCGGTTCCGGTTCACCAGAGTGGAGCGCGTATGTCGCCCCGACGGAACCCTGTATCTCGGTGTATTCGAAGACCATTTGGGTTGTGAGGTCGGCCTTCATGAGGCGGGCGGCGCGCTCGGCTGTTTTTATCTGCTCCACGGTTGCGCCGCAGTGGCCGCCGAGCTTCAAAATGAGTTTCTCCACTCTCTCCGTTTTGTCCAGCAGCGAGCCGAGCTTCTCCTGAAACGTGATTCTCGCGAGGGAGGGCACCCTTTCCGGGAGCGGGATTTTCAGGTCTTCGTCATAGAAGAATTTAGCGTCTTTGAGCCTCGACAGGAGAACTTTTTCATAGCCGCTGATTACTTTAGGAGAATCCTGAAGAGGCGCATTGAGAATCGCGACGAATTTCGGCAGCATTCTTCCGGTTCCGGGGTCTTCCACGGGGAAGTAGTGCTGGTTCTTCTCGATGCAGATAATGAGGACGTCTTTGGGAAGTTCGGTGAATTCCGGGGCGAAAGAGCCCACGGCGGGGTATGGGTATTCGACGAGGAAATTCACGTCGTTGAGCAAATCGCTTGTCAGATGGGGTTTGCCGCCGGCGAGCGATGTCACCGCCGACCGGATCATTTCGCGCCGCCGCTCGTGATCGACGATCACGCCCGCCGCCTCGAGCTTGGCGAAGTAGTCCGCGATGGATTCGATTTTGATCTTCTTGTCTCCGAAATATCTGTTTCCGAAAGTGAACGCGCCGGAGGGGATGTTTTCGAAATCGACCTTGACCGGCTTGTCTCCGAACAGCAACATTATCCACCGCACCGGGCGCGCGAAGCGGACCTGACGGACGTCCCATCGCATGTTTTTGGGGAAGTTGATGCGCGTGATCAGGGCGGCGGGGAGGTCTTTGAGCGCTTTGGAGGAGGGGCCGCCTTTTTCCTTCAGAACGAGGAAGAGGTAGTCGCCTTTTTCAGTGTTTTTCACCTGAAGCGCTTTCACAGAGCCGCCTCTGGACGCCGCGAACTTGGCCGCGGCGGGTGTGAATTTCCCCTGAGCGTCCAGAGCTGCGGACGCCGGCGGCCCTTTAATTTCGGTGATTTTTTCCGCTTGGGAGTCCGAGACCTCGCGTGCTATCAGAGTCAGGCGTCTCGGCGTGGCGTATGTTTTAACCTCGCCGTGTGAGATGCGGTTCTGTTCGCAGAATTCCTTGAAGAGGGTTTCCATGCGGCTCAAGGCCGGGAGAATGAACGAAGTTGGGATTTCCTCGCATCCTATTTCGAGAAGAAGGTCTTGTTGTTTGCTCAAGATGATTCGCTCCTGTATGTCATGCGCCGTTGTTTCGGCGGGATAGTTCCCTGATGCGGGCCTGAGCCGCGGCGAGTATCGCGATGGGGACTTGATAGGGCGAGCAGCTCACGTAGTTGATGCCGATCTCGTGGCAGAATTCCACCGTGCGCGGGTCCGCGCCGTGTTCGCCGCAAAGCCCGAGGAGGAGGTCCGGTTTCGTTTGTCTTC
>JAKLIR010000609.1 GCA_022709505.1 bacterium
GACCGAGAACCTTTTCCGCGCCGCCAAGGAGCGCGGCCTGATAACTTCGCTCGACACGCAGTTCCCGATGTCGCCGGAACCACCGCCTTGGAAACGGTTCCTCGGCGGATTGCTCGAATATACCGACGTCGTTTTCACGGACGACGTGGAGAGCGTGTCGATAACGGGAGACGAGACCCCGGAGGCCGCGGCGGAATCCCTGCTTGCGGCGGGCCCCAAACTCGTGGTGGTCAAACTCGGCGCGAAGGGCGCTCTGTTGGCGACGAAGGACGGAGTTGTTCGAGAACCCGCTTTCAAAATGGCGGAAATAACGGACTCGATCGGCGCGGGGGACGCTTTCGACGCGGGAGTGTTGTTCGGCGTTCTCGCGGATTGGCCTGTCGAGCGCACGGCGCGGTTCGCCGCCGCCGCGGCGGCCCTCACTCTAAGAGGAATGGGCGGCTCTCAAACCGCCCCGACGCTTCGTGAAGTAGAAGAATTCTTGAGCTCGCGGGATTGACGAGGGTTCAGTCCGATAATATACGGATGCATCGACGTATGGATGAAATGACCGATAAACATAAAGACAAAAAAGAAGACCTGCCGCTTTTATTCTTTTTCAGGAAGTATCCAGTCCTGATAATTTTCTCGGCGGTGTCGATCATGGCCGATATCTGTTTCTCGGCGATGATCCCGCTCGTGCCGTTGTATTTCAGAGGGCATTTTCACGTTCGACACGAGATTTTCATAGGGATCGCGATGTCGGCGTTTGTTTTTTCGGAAACGATGGCGAAGCCGCTCACCGGATGGGCGGGCGACAGGCTGAGAAGGACGAACCTGATAGCGTTCGGCTTGTTGATCGGAATTTTCACGCCGGTGCTTCTTTCCCACGCCCGGTCGGTTCCGATGTTCATACTGATCAGAGTTTTGGACGGTATCAGCGCGGCGGCGATCTGGCCGGCGATGATCGGATTGATGGCGGACGCCACGGAGGAAAAGGACCGCGCGACCTCAATGAGCGTCTATTCGATGTCCATGCTCGTCAGCATGGGCGTCGGGTTCACCATGAGCACGTACCTGAAAGCGAGGCTCCACTCTTACGGGTACGTTTTCATGACTATGTCGATAGTGATGGCGACCGGGTTTCTCGTGATGCTCGTTTCGATGCGGCCGATAGGCAGGGCCGTGAAGCGAGTATCGGGCGCTTCGCGGATTCCGCACGTTCGAGGAGCTTTCAAGGAGAATGTCCGGAAAGTACTCGCGAACAGGAACCTCGCCACGCAGCTCGGCGTGTTGATATTCCTCGCCTTCACTCAGATGGCGGCGACGAGCATGCTCACTCCGACCTCCATCCTGTTCGCCACGGACGAACTCGGCTGGAAGGAAGAGCAGTTTTGGCGCGTTTTCATAATAATCGGAGCGGTAATGGCGGTGCTTGCGATACCCGCCGGAAGGCTTGCCGACCGGCTCGGAAAAGAGACGGCCGTGAAGGTCGGGCTCTCGCTCTCGGCCGTATGCCTGCTCCTGATGGTGATTTTCAGGCAGCCGTGGACATTCGCGCTCGCGGTCGGAGGCTACGGATTGAGTTTCGCGGTGGGCGCTCCGGCGTGGATGGCGCTCGTGACG
>JAKLIR010000061.1 GCA_022709505.1 bacterium
CTCCCGGGCAACCCGACTTCCCTCAGCACCCGTTCCGAGCCGGCGCCGACCCACCGAGCACTCATGACGCCGAAATCGAGCAGAAAACCTTCGCACCTCTCGATTCTTCCTCTTCCGCAGTTCGAAGTATTCACCGCCATCAAGGCGCACGAACGACCCTTCACCGATAACATCGCGGCCGCCGCGTATGCGGCAAACGTATCCCCTACGATAACTACATCAAATTTCATCAAATTCCGCCTTCCATCATTTTCATACTTCCAACGGCTCCGCTGATTTATTCACGCACACCGAATCTTTTATTATCAACTTTTTTTCCGCGTTCCAGATCGAGAAGCGCTTCCTTCACGGAAATCCCGAGTGCGAACCCCCCCATCTCCCCGCCGCTTCTTAAAATTCTGTGACAAGGAATAATCAGGGGGACATTGTTCGCTCCGAGCGCGCTTCCGACCGCTCTCGCCGCGCCGCCGCTTCCGATCCTCCTCGCGAGTTCTCCATAGGTGATCGTCTTACCATAGCCGACTTTCGCCGTCTCTTTCCAAACCTTCTTCCTGAAATCAGTCGCCCCGTTCATATCCACGGGAATTTTGAACGACACTTCGGACCCGATGAAATATTCGTCGAGTTGCCGAACGGCTTCATCAACAAACGCCGGGCGTTTCCCTTCGTGGCTTTTAGCAAGGCCGGCGGAAGCATCTTCTTCGGATCGACGCCCGAACCTCAACGATTTTATTCCCTCGGACGTGTATTCTACCGCACACCAGCCGGAAATATTTTTCCAGACGAAACTCCCGCCGATCATGATTCGATCATTTCCTTCCCGCGTTTCTTCCTGTGGAATGTTACCGCGAAACGATGTGTTTCCGCAATCACTCTTTGAACCAGTCTTGACGCCGGTTCTTCCTCGGAGAAAATGATGGGGATAGATGAATAGTTTGAATGGGACACCCCAGTCTTCTTGGCGTAACCGATTATTTTCGTTTCAGTTCCGGCGGCGGCTTTTTTCGCACCCTCCGCAGCCGCGGTCACCTGCCCCTTCCCACCGTCGATGAGAACAAGGTCCGGTTGCGGTTCGAGCCCGTCCCTCACTCTCGCGAAATACCTCATCACCGTCTCACGCATGGACGAAAAATCGTCCCTGCCGCTTCCGCGTATGATGAACTTTCTGTAACCATCCTTTTCAGGGCGCCCCTCGGTGAACGTCACCGCCACACCGACCGTGTTGGTCCCCTGTATAGTTGAAATGTCGAACCCGACGATTCTTTTTATCATTTTTCCGGCGCCGAGCCTCTCGCTGAGAGCGACAGTGAGTGCTCGCCTCTGCTCCCTGTCGAGCTTCTGCTTCTTCAGTTCGTCCTCAAGTCTTCTCTCAGCGTTCTCGAACGCTATGTTCACTATCTCTTTCTTCTTTCCTTTTTTCGGCGTGAAAAAATGAACTCTCCTTCCCGTCCTGCCGCCGAGCAATTCCTCCATCGAATCCATCGCGCCGACGTCGTGGCTGAGAAATATGCTTCCCGGGACGGTCGAAGCCTCCGCGTAATACTGTTCGAGAAACGCTCTCAGCGTTTCGCCCTCTTCGTCGCCGCTCTGAACTTCGAGGAAGAAAACTCCGTGCCCGTTAAGGGTTCCCGCACGGACGTACAGTATCACAACGCATGCAAGCTTCTCGCTTTTCTTGACGGCCGCCACATCCATGTCAACATCATCCGTGAAAACCACGGTTTGTCTCTGTTCGACGATTGATTTGAGAGCGGCGCGCCTGTCTCTCAAAACAGCAGCTTTCTCGAAATGCTTTTCCGCGGCCGCCAGCTTCATCTCGGCTTCGAGGCCGCGAAGGATTTCCGCGGCGCGCCCCTGAAGAAACATGTTTATCGCCGTCACGCTCGCCGCGTATTCCCCCGCCGAGACCTTGCCTGAACACGGCCCCGGGCATTTCTCTATGTGATGGTACATGCACGGAGAGGGCTTCATTTTCGTGCAGCGTCGAAGCGGGAACACTCTCTGGAGGAACCTTATGGTCTCCCTGACTTCCGCCGAAGATGAGTACGGCCCGAAATATTTTCCGCCGTCGTTCTCGGCCCGTCTCGCGAGCAAGAGACGCGGGAACTCCTCCGCCGAGATCTTAATGAAGGGGTACCCCGTGTCGTCCTTCAACCTTATGTTATAAAAAGGCTGATGTTTCTTTATCAGAGTGGATTCGAGCAACAGCGCTTCAAGTTCGTTGGCCGTGATTATGAAGTCGAGGTCCCGGATCGCGGATTTCAGAAGCATGGTTTTTTCGGAAACGTCGCCGCCGGAAACGAAATAGCTGCTCACCCTGTTCTTGAGAGACTTCGCTTTCCCTATGTATATGATGCGCCCGTTGCGGTCTTTAAAAATATAGACTCCGGGCCGGGAAGGGAGACGCTTCACTTTCGCCGCCGGGGATTCCATCGGTTGCTTCATATCCGTCATGTATATCAATTATAGCCGCGCCGGGCGTCCGATCACAAACACGAACCGCCACACGCCCGCGCAGGCATTTACTATTGGAAGTTGTTTTCCGCTGATGTAAAATAGCTTTTCGAGCGGAGTGATTTCCGATCCGAACAATCAATGCGGGGGTGTCTGCAATGAGCAAGACTTCAACAGGAAAAGTTTTCAACATAGGCATCATAGGGCTCGGCGACAACGGGACGATGCACCTGAACGGTTTCGAGCGTCTTGAAAACTCGCGGATCGCCGGGATTTGCGACAAGGATGCGGGAGCGCGGGAACGAGCGGCGGCGTTGATCGAAGACAAATCGATCATCGTCACCGACGACTACCGCAAACTCTGCTCGTCAGATGAAATCGACGCGGTTTGCATAAGCACTCCCACATTCATGCACACGAAGATCGCTTCTTTCGCTCTCGACAAGGGAAAAGACATCTTCCTCGAAAAACCCATCGCCCCCACGCTTAAGGAAGTTGACCTTTTCATAGAGAAAGCTTTCTCCACGGACAGGATCATTCAGATCGGCCTCGTTTACCGCTACAGCAACCTTTACAGGACCATGGCCTCCATGGTGGAACGCGGCGATTTCGGCGATGTCACGATGGCGTATTGTAAGGAATACCGGGATAACTTTCCGACCCAATGGTTCTTCGAAACCAAGAAATCCGGCGGGGCGATACTCGATAAGGACTGCCACCATTTCGACGTTTTCGGATGGATGATAAAAAGCCGCGCGGTGAAAGTTTACGCGATGGGCGGACAGCATGTCGTGAAGGGCAAAAAGGTGAAGATCAACTGTTCGTACGCGCCCGACCAGAACTACATGATAAAGAATCCGGATATCGTGGATCACGCGTTCGTGCTGGTGGAATACGAAAACAACGCGAGGGCGAACCTCGGGCTCTGCATGTACGAAGTCATGCCGTTGGAAGGGCTTGAAATCGGGATTATGGGAAACAACGGCGCGCACGCGCTCGCCAAGAAAGACGTGATACTGACCGCCGGCGGCGGGCCGCTCGGGGAAATCCGAGAAGTGCCGGTCGATTACTACACCGACAACTACGGCATAGGACACATCGGAGCGGACACTCAGCACGTGGAGTTCCTTCAGTGCCTCGAAACACGGGAGCTTCCTTACGCAAACCTCCTCAATTCACGCGAGTCGATGGTTATCTGCATGGCCGCGGAAAAATCGATCAAGGAGAAAAGAGAAGTCCTCATTAAAGAGTTCGATAATCCGAAAATCTCAAAGCTGATAAAGGAATATCACGCCAAAGTGTACCGCCCCGCTCCGCAACCGCTCCCTGCTCCAGTCGTGAAAAAACAGAAGAAGATATCCCGTGAAGAGGAAATCCTTCTGGCGTTCAGGAATCTCGTGAGGCTCCTTACGGGAAAACGCCCGTTGGGAGAAGCGACGCCTTTCGACGTGTCGGTTTTCAGTCAAGCCGTGTCTAAAATGAACGCCGATTCCTCGTTCCTGAAAAAAGCGCGCGGTCTCAATACCGCCATAGCTTTCTGTTATCCGCAGTCGCCGAAAGTCATCATAGCCGTCAAAGACGGCAAACTTGAAATATCGTCCGACAGAGCGATCAAGGAAGAAGCGACGGTTACTTTCACTGCTAAAGGATGGGAAAATCTTCAATCCGGCGACAGCCTTTACAAGCTTTTCCTGACAGGCGACATCAAGGTGGACGGCGATATCAATAAACTGAAACCATATACGGAAGCGTTGTTCGAGATAGGAAAGAATATCGGCGGATAACCCGTTCGCCGCATGATGCGCCGGGCAAGCACAAACTATTCGATGCCGGGGGATTTATATCCTATTGAGAATCGCCGCGGCGCAAATCGACCACTCGTTTGACTTTTCCATCTTTCGTCGGAATAGATCGGGGCTCGACGAGCCTTACCTTTACCTTCACCCCGAGCGCGGCGTGTACTTTCTTTTCGAGGTTCAGATGCAGCTCACGTAACTGCCTCATCTCGTCCACGAATAGGTCCTCCGACACTTCAACGAGCACTTCAAGCGCGTCGTTCGCATCTTTCGTGTCAACTATAATCTGATATTCGGGAAGATTTCCGTCCGGTTTCCTCAGGATCGCCTCCACCTGAGACGGCGAGATATTCACGCCCCGAACTACTATTACGTCATCCGTGCGATGGAACACGCGGGACATCCTCGCGAGCGTTCTGCCGCAAGCGCACGGTGAATCGTCTATCCGGCTCAGATCACCGGTCCTGTATCGAAGCAGCGGGAACCCTTCCTTCGTAAGGGTGGTGAAAACAAGTTCGCCTTCCGCGCCCACCGGAAGCACTTCGAACGTTTCCGGGTCTATGACTTCAACTATGAAGTGATCCTCCTGAATGTGGAGTCCGTTCCGTGCTTCGCACTCTCCGGCGAGTCCGGGCCCGAGTATCTCGCTCAGACCGTAATTGTCCATGGCCTTAATTGACAGCTTTGTTTCGATCTCCCCGCGGATCGCCTCCGACCACGGCTCCGCGCCTATCAAGCCCACTTTCAAATTAAGGGATTTGGGGTCTATTCCCATTTCGCTCATTTTCTCGGCTATCGTAAGCGCGTATGACGGAGTGCAGGCAAGAACCGTGGTTTTGTAGTCTTGTATTATCTTCACTTGCCTCTCGGTGTGGCCGACCGATGTCGGGATCACCGAAGCGCCGATCCGTTCCGCACCCTGATGAAGCCCGAAAGCGCCCGTGAAGATACCATAGTCGAAAGCGATCTGCACAACATCGTCCCGCGTGACTCCGGCGGCGTACATAATACGCGCGCAAAGATCGCACCAGTTTTTCAGGTCGTTGCCCGTATATCCCACCACCGTGGGCAGCCCGGTCGCTCCGCTCGATGAATGAATCCTTACGATCTCCCTCAAAGGAACGGCGAACATCCCGTACGGGTAGCTATCCCTCAAGTCGGCTTTAGTGGTGAAAGGAAGTTTCTTGAGATCATCGAGAGATTGGATGTCGTCCGGGCTGATCTTCGCCTCGTCGAACTTTTTCTTGTAGAACGAAACGTTTTTGTAGCATCTGAAAACAATCGCCTGAAGCCGCTCGAGCTGGAGTTGCCGGATGTCGCTTCGACTCAGAGTTTCCAACTCCTGATTCCGGATGAGCATCACTCCCACACCTCCTGATAACCTTTTCCGAGATACGCTCGTTTAACTTCCTTGTTTTCGAGCAGCTCTTCGACCGTGCCGTCGAGAACGACGCGGCCCGTTTCCAACACGTACCCGCGGTCAGCGACCGAGAGCGCGGCGTGCGCGTTCTGTTCGATCAGCACGACGGTCATTCCACCGTCCCGCAGTTTCTTCACGGTTCTGAGGATTTCCGCGACCATGATGGGAGCGACCCCCATGGTCGGCTCGTCAAGGAGCAGAATCTTAGGACGGGCCATCAGGCTGCGGGCGATCGCCAGCATCTGCTGTTCGCCGCCGCTCAGCGTTCCCGCAGCCTGCTTGTTCCGTTCTTTCAGTATCGGAAAGAGTTTCTCCACCTCTTCCACGTCTTTCCGAATCTCGCTTTTGTCCGACTGTTTCCTTCGCGGATATGCTCCGAGTATGAGATTGTCCCTCACGGACAGCGTGGAAAAAACCTGACGGCCCTCCGGAGTCTGCGAGACGCCGAGTTTCACGATCTGCGCCGGCGAAAGTTTGTGTATCGGGCTGTCTTTCAGGAGTATCTCCCCGGAAACAGGCCTCAGCAAACCGCTCACCGTGTTCAGGATCGTGCTCTTCCCGGCGCCGTTCGCGCCTATCAGCGTCACGATCTCGCCTTCTTTCACGTGAAACGAAACGCCTTTGAGCGCGCGGATCGCACCGTAGTTGACCTTGATACTTCTTACCCTGAGCATATCACCTTTCGTTATAGACTATTTCGTTTTCAGGATCGTCCATTTCCCATCGACGATCTGAACCATCTCGAATGAATCCTCGGAGAGTCCGTTGTGGTTCGTAGCTGAATAGTTGAAAATCCCGTCGATGCCGACGAAATTCGTGGTTTTCTCGATTTCGTCTCTGATCAGCGCTTTATCCGGGCCTACTTTTTCGAGCGCCTTGAAAATGAGCTTAACCGCATCGTATGCATGGCCCCCGTAGTGATCCGGCGTCTTTTTGTATTTCGCCTCGAAAGCCTTCTGGTATTCGAGGAGAATGGGCTTCTGAGGATCGTTTTCCGCGAGTTGGGCAGTAACGATCATTCTACCGGCGGGCATGACCACTCCGTTCGCGGCGTCGCCGGACAGCTCGATGTACTTGGCGTTGGCGACGCCCTGACTCTGGATGAGGGGTATCGTCATCTTAAGCTGTTTCATATTCCGCGTAATGACCGCGGGCCCCGGATTCGTGCCCCAGCAAACGACAGCCTGTGCGTCCGTGCCCTTGATCCTTGTGAGCTGCGGAGTCATATCGGTGTCTTCGCCGCCGAATGTCTCTTTCGCAACGATCTCGAAACCTTTCTGCGGCGCCGTATTCTCCATCTCGGCGAGTCCGCTCTGGCCGTATGCATTGCTGTCGCTGATGAACGCGATTTTCTTTATCCCCTTGCTTTCGAGGTATCTGAGAATGTTGGGAATGGAGTATCGATCGGTGAGCGCAACCTGAAAAATCCATTTCTGCACCGGGTCGGTGATTTTAACGCTCGCAGCACAAGACACCATGGGCGTCTGCGATTCCTCGAATAGTTTCACGATTGCAAGCGTCGTTCCGCTCAAGCTCGGCCCCACAACCGCAAGCACATTGTCTTTATTCAGCAACTTCTTCGCCGCCATGACGGCTTTGGTTTCGTCCCCAGCGTCGTCCTCGACGATTATCTCCACTTTGTGTCCGTTTATACCGCCCGCCTTGTTGATCTGTTCCTGAAGAAGCTCGACGGTTTCCTTTTCGGGTTGTCCGATGGGCGACGCTCGTCCCGTAATGGATAATATCGCACCGATCTTGTATGCTTCGTCCGCCTTCTTCTGCTTGGGCGCGCAGCCGCTCAGCAAAACTGCGCAGAACGTCACTCCGACAAGCAGCATTACCGTAAACAATACCCTCATCGACTTAAACATCTCTGGCCTCCTTTTAATTTATTGAAGACAGACGGCCGGCCTATACCATCTGTTCAATGTCCTCTCCGAGATAAGCCGCGATCACCGCCTGATTGTTCTGAATCTCGCGCGGGGTGCCTTCGGCTATTTTCTTTCCGTAATCAAGAACCACCACTTCATCCGAAATATTCATGACAAGTCCCATGTCGTGTTCCACGAGGAGAATGGTAATCCCCCTCTTTTTGAGATCGGCTATTATCTTGCCTATCTCCACGGTCTCGGCGGAATTCAATCCGGCCGCCGGCTCGTCCAATAGAAGAAAGTCCGGCTCGCTCGCGAGCGCCCGTGCGATTTCGAGAGCCTTTTGTTTCCCGAAAGGAAGCGACCCCGCGGGGAGAGACGCCGAATCCTCAAGGCCCACGGCCTCGAGCCGCGCTGCCGCCATCTCGCGTATCTTCCTCTCCTCGGACAGCATGCTCGGGAGTCTGAACACCGCGCCGATCATGCCGGATTTGAACTTCGCGTGGCAGCCCACCATCACGTTCTCCAGCACCGTCATATTCCCGAAAAGCTGCACATTCTGAAAAGTCCTGCTTAGTCCGAGCGATGCTATTTTGTGTTGTGGAAGTTTCTCTATGGAAACGCCTTTGAAAAAGACCTGTCCCAAAGTCGGTTTATAAACGCCGCTCACGATGTTGAATATCGTGGTTTTGCCGGCGCCGTTCGGCCCTATCAGCGCTTTTATCATGCCCGCGTCAACGCCGAAACTGACATCGTTCACGGCGACGAGGCCGCCGAACTTGATGGTCAAATTCCTCACTTCGAGCAATTGTTGAGCCATTCCGGCAAGCTCCCGGATGTCAGGCGCTCTCAGCCGTTCCGCGACGCCCGATCCGTTCTTTTAAAATTCTTAATCCGCCGATGATTCCGGCCGGCAGGAATATTACAACTGCAACGAGAATGAACCCGTATATCACAACGTCATAGTCCTTGAATCCTCGAAGGAACTCCGGTAGCGATGTAAGAACAACCGAGCCAATGACCGCGCCCCAGACGCTTTCTGCGCCGCCCACGATTATCATCGTGAGCAACAATATCGAGAAACTCAGCCCGAAGCCCGTGGGACTTATGAATGTTACATAATGCGCGTAAAAACTCCCCGCAAGTGCGGCGAGCGCCGCGCTCAGCACGAATATCTTTACCTTATATCCGCTGACATTTATTCCCATAGCCGCGGCGGCGACCTCGCTGCCGTGCAGAGCTCGCATCGCGCGCCCCACCCTCGACTTCACGAGATTAAGAGCCACAAGCAGCGTGAGCAATGCAAAACTCCAGAAAAGATAGTAATATGCAAGATCGCTCCCGATCCCGCGCCCGAATATGCTCAACCCCGGAATCCCGACTATCCCCGACGGACCGCCCGTTACTTTCTCCCACTCGTTGAATACTATGTGCATGATTATTCCAAGCCCGAGCGTCGCCACAGCGAGGTAGTGCCCTTTCAGCTTGAGAGTCGGCGTCCCCATGATCCATGCGATCAGCGCCGCGAGCGCCACCGCGATCAGAGTGTCCACCCAAACCGGGCAATGATGCGCGGTTGTAAGAACCGCCGTGGTGTAGGCGCCTATCCCGTAGAAACCCGCATGACCGAGCGAAATCTGCCCGGCATGGCACACCAGAAGATTCAGTCCGACCGCCACGATCATGTTTATCGCGACGAATATCAGTACGCTTATGTAGTATTTATTCGCCAGCATGAAAGGAACTACGGAAACGAGCGCCGTGAACGCTATCAGTATTCCGTAGTCCGATTTCAGCGTCTTTTTCATTTTATTAGTGCGACTCCTGCCGCATCATCATTTCCTTCAGAGGCAGCAGCCCCTGCGGCCTTAAAAATAAAGCTATGAGAAGAATCAAAAATGCAATGGCGTCTTTGTAACCGGACGAGATGAGTCCGGCGCCGAGAGATTCGATTACGCCGAGCAAAAGGCCTCCGACCACCGCTCCCGTTCCGCTCCCGAGGCCACCGAGTATGCAGGCGCAGAAACCTTTCAGACCGAGCATCACTCCCGCGTCATATTTCGCGAGAGTTATAGGTGCGATTATTATTCCCGCCACCGCCCCGAGAGCTCCGCTCAAGACGAAAGACAGCATGAGCATGTTCTCCACATTCACCCCCATCAACCGGGCCGCGGTCTTATTCACCGCACATGCAAGCATGGCCTTTCCGGTGATGGTGAACCTGTAAAACACCTGAAGCGCGACTACGACTAAGATCATTATCCCGATGACCCAGAAGCTTTGGGGAAGAATCGTGGCGCCTAAAATTTCTATCGGTTTGTCTCCGCTGAAATGTTGCGCCGCGTAAGCGTCCTTGCCCCACACCAACATGGCGATGCCGCGAAGGAGGATCGACATCCCGATCGTTACGATGATAACGGACATCACGTCGGCGTTTCTGAGAGGGTGAATGGCCAGCCTTTCAACAAGAAGGCCCACTAAGGCGGTCGCCGCGACTGCTATCAGAAACGCGGGAAATATCGATAGCCCGAATTTCCCGGTCAGCGTAACCATGAAAAGTCCGCCGAGCATGACGAATTCGCCCTGCGCGAAATTTATTATGTTCGTTCCGTTATAGATTATTGTGTAGCCGAGAGCTATGATCGCGTAGCTGCCGCCCATCACCAAGCCGCTTAAAACATATTGGATTATCTGACTTGTTAATGTCATCCTTCAAAGAAAAAGCGCGGGGAGACGTTAAATATCTCCCCGCGCTCACTCCTTCTGAATCAATAGTTAAGAAGATGCCAAGCGCCACCTTCTATTTTCACCATGACAAAGGCGTCTTCGGTAAGTCCGTTGTGTTTCTCCGGGCCGAAGTTGAAAACGCCGCCTATGCCGCTGAATCCGGATGTCTTCTCAATTTCATCTCTGAGAAGATCTTTGTCAGCGCCTGATTTTTTCAGGGCTTCCGCGACAATCTTAATCGCGTCATAAGCATGACCGCCGAAGGTGTCGGGGTCCTTCGAATACTTTTCTTTGAAAGTCTTAGTGTATTCGAGAAGAACGGCCTTCTGCGGGTCTGAATCGGGAAGCTCGGAAGCGACGATCAGACGTCCGGCGGGAAGAATCACGCCATCCGCGGCACCCTGTGCGAGTTCGATGAACTTCATGTTGGCGACACCGTGGCTCTGAATGAGCGGGATCGTCATTTTGAGCTGTTTCATGTTGCGGGTTACAACCGCCGGGCCCGGGTTCGTGCCCCAGCAGACTATCGCCTGAGCGGCTGTCCCTTTTATTCTTGTGAGCTGAGCCGTCATGTCCGTGTCTTCGCCGCCGAAACTTTCCTGCGCGACGATCTCGAACCCGCGTTGCGGCGCGAGGTTCTTCATCTCTTCCAGACCGCTCATCCCATAAGCATTGCTGTCGCTTATGAAAGCTATTTTTTTGATTTTCTGTTTTTCGAGATAATCGAGAATTTTTGATACCGCTTGCCTGTCCGTCTGAGGAGTATTGAAAACCCACTGCTGAACCGGCTCGATGATTTTCACGCTTGCCGCACATGAGATCAGAGGCGTTTTCGCTTCATCGAAGAACTTCATTATGGCGAGCGTATTTCCGCTGATGCTCGGTCCGACGACCGCGAGAACCTTGTCTTTTTCCAGCAACTTCTTCGCGGCCATGACCGCCTTCGTTTCATCGCTGGCGTCGTCCTCGATCACGATCTCGAGTTTGTGGCCGTCGATCCCGCCGGCCTTGTTGATCTGATCGATTACGAGTTCGGCCGTTTCCTTTTCCGGCTGTCCGAGCGGCGCCGCCCGGCCGGTCACGGAAAATATCGCGCCGATCTTGTATGGT
>JAKLIR010000610.1 GCA_022709505.1 bacterium
CTCGGAAGCGACTTGAACGGCATACTGCATAAAGTTAACAGGTACGGAATCGCGGTGCTGGTGGATAAGGACCGCCCGACAGTGATAATAGGAAGAAACTTCGTTTCCGAAGCATCGGATGTCGAAAAGCTCATTAAGAGCATCACATCGGATCGTCAATACGAGCTTAATCCGGATTCCGTGATTGGCAGCCTTCCCGGACAAGCCGGCGGCGAATTCACGGTCGCGCTTATTAATAAAGGATCGAACGGATATTTGTTCAGCGACAACGGAATAATCGAGCTTCAGCTTCTCAGAAGCGCGACCGGGAGACCCGGGGGCGAAGCGTACAGCCGCACGTTCTCCAAAGAGGATTGGAACCACACGTTCCATTACTCTCTCGTTTCCGGCGCCGGCGACTGGGAAGAACAGAAAGTGGAACAACGCGCGATGGCTTTCAACAGGCCTCTTATCCCGGTGAAAACCGATACTCATAAGGGCGTTCTTCCGAAAGACGAGCTTTCGTTCATGAAAGTACAACCGGACAGCGTGATCATTTCCGCGATCGCAAAGCGAGACACTTCAATTGCTTCATTCTCAAGGGATAATTCCGGCGGCGGTGCGAATGCGGATAAATTCATGGTCAGAGTTTATAACGCGGGCGGTGATTCCTCGTCGGCCGTTCTCACATCCCATTTTCCAATCTCGGGAGCAAATTTAACGGACATGCAGTACAACCCGTCGAAAGCCGCCACACCGGACGCCGGCGGAAAAAGCCTAAAGTTCACATCAGGATATCGAGCAATTGACACATACGCGCTGGACATGAAGATTAATCTCGCTTCCTCAAAACTCATCGGCAGAGAAGTCGAGCCGGTTCAGCCCATCTACACTTCCAACTGGAGGCATAATGACAACATAGATCCTCTCGGATACCAACCCCTCACGGTGAGTATCGATCCTGTTAAAACAGACGTGATCGGGCCGTTCACGGCAAAGCTTAAAGTCGCGTCCGACTACATCGATGTGAAAGCAAAGGGAAAGGTGACGATCAACGCTCCTTCGGGTTGGTCGGTGGAACCGTCAACCGTTGAATACTCTCTCGAATCGGGAGGATTCAGCGTAACGCCCATCAAGATCACTCCGGCCGCCGGCGCGACGGGCGGCGTCGTTCGAGCGACATACGACAATGAAGGCCAATCCTTTTATGCTGCATTGGCGATGGGGACTGTACCCCTTCTTGATGTAAAAGGACCGGAGAAAATTAAGATACGACCCGGTGAAAAAAACGTCGTGAATGTTACGATGAAGAACAACGGTCCGGTAACTCTAAAAGGTGAAGTCGTTGTAATATCGTCCTTAGGAACATGGTATGAAAGTCCGGCGACTCTCCAGCTTGAAATGAGTCCGTTCCGTGCGGCAGTCGAAACACCTGCGGCGGGAACAACCGATTTCAAGGTTGCTCTCTCGGCGGCCGCGGATGCGTTGCCCGGCTCTTTCTGGTTCGTGGTTAAATTCATCGCCAACGGAGAATACGTCCTCTCGAATCCGGTGGAGGTTGAGATAACCCGTTGATCGAATATGACAGAAACGCGTCCGGGCTGATACTGTCCATCG
>JAKLIR010000611.1 GCA_022709505.1 bacterium
GATCGATAGCGTTGCATCATCGACTCGAACTCGGTCACATACGAAACAGTATGCTCCCTCGTTCTCGCTCGCCTTGGGCCTCGGCAGAGCTCGGCCCGTCGAGAAACATTCTCCTCAGGAGAATTCGACATTGTGTCTCATCTCTTTTTCCGATTTCAACCCACGTTGGTAAAAAATGTGTTTTAGGGCGGAAAAATGTCATTCCACACGCAATCCATGCTCAGGACGGAAACAATTCCGGTGGCGGATCCGGAACTGCCTTCGGGCGCGACCGGGCTTCATGTCGTTGAAAAGGGGGAGGGGGGAGTGCCGATGATCTGCGTACACGGACTCGGCGCGGACCACTACGAATTCATCCATCAGATAAGATACTTCAGCAATAAGAGGAGATGTGTGGCGTTCGACCAGCGGGGGCACGGGCGCAGCCCGGCCACGTTCAACATGGGGATCGAACGCTCGGTTCTCGATCTGAAATCGATCGCGGACTCACTCGGCATCGACGAGTTCATACTGATGGGGCACTCTCTTGGAACCATGGTCGCCTACGACTTCGCCTCGCGATACGCCGAAAGGGTGAAGAGACTCATCATCGTCGCCGGTTCCCCTGCAATCAGGGAAAGCCGCGGCACATATATCGCCCTTAGAGTGATCCCGAGAATGCTCGGTTTGTTGGACGACCGGCAGCGAAGGTCGATAGGGGGCCTCGTGGCGAGGTATGTCGGCACGTTCGGAATGCGGACTTCGCCGGACATACTGAGGTATTATTTGAGTGAGAACCCTTACGTTTTCACGGACAAATATTTCTCGGCCTGCGCAAAGTATATGAAGGATATAGCGGATTTCGACATCCGCTGGCGGCTCGGCCTCATCAAATGCCCGACGCTCGTGGTTCACGGAGCTCTCGACCTCGGAATTTACGCTTACACGTCGATCGAGGCGGCTCTTCTCGTGCCCGGCGCGAAGCTGCACATCTTTCCCGGATGCGGGCATTCTCCGAACGTGGAGAACACAGGGAACTTCAACAGTCTCGTCGAAAAATTCATAGAGGAGTAATGAATGAACAGATTGGGTTTCATAGCTCCGTTGTTTCTGTTGGTGGCGGTCGCGGTGTTCGCCACCCTGAATTCCGGGCCCGTGGATGTCGATGTCTTCAAGGTGACGACCATCCGCACGACGGTGGGTATGCTTGTGATCGGCACTTTCGCCGCGGGAGCGGTTGTGATGACTCTTTTCGGCCTTGCATCCAGATTCAAATTCTGGAAAGAGAAAAAGGCTCTCAACAAGGAATTGAAATCGGCTAAAGAGGAGCTCGGACTCCTCAGATCGCGGAACGCCGAATTGGCGGCTCAACCGAAAAAAGACGGTGAGTGACCGGGCGTCCGGATTTAGATAAAGTTTTTTTGCGGAATGAGTATTCATTGGATATAATTGGGTCGTTCTTTTTCAGACGTGCGTCGTTTGTTGAAGAAAGGAGACCGGTCATGAAGAGAAGAAGTATAGTAGCCGTGTTTGCCACTGTAGTGATCGCCGTCATGCTCGCCGGATGTTCGGACGAGATAGACAAGGCCATAAAACTTCTC
>JAKLIR010000612.1 GCA_022709505.1 bacterium
CAATTTGATAATGTACTCGTTTACAAGGCTGTCCTCCTGCATCCGGCCGACCGCAGTGAGAGGATGCCCGAGCGACACGATCCTTGCAGCCAGCAATTCCCAACTTCCGAAGTGTGCGCTGGTGAGAATCACGCCCTTCCCGGCCTTGCGGGCGTTCTCGATATTCTCCGCTCCTTCCACTTCCACCATTCTCACTATGTCTTCATTCGAGTATGTGGGGAATTTCATGAACTCGAACATGCTCATTACAAGGTTCAGGATGGACCTGTAAGCGATCCGTTCGAGTTCTTCGTCGGAGTATTTATCTTTGAAAGCCCGTCTGAGATGCACTTTCATCAGCACGCGGTGCTTCGCCGAAAGCCGGTAGAACAACAAGCTCGTGAATTCCGCGAGCTTCGCTTGAAGAAAATCCGGAAGCACCCGCAGAAGAAAAAAGAATATCCTTATGAGAATGCGAGAAATCCGTTTTTTCAAATCAGCCTTCTTTTCACCGGCTCAATCGATCGAATCAGTCGCTGAAAAATGAGCCCACATTTTTGACCAATGTGGGTTGAAATCGGAAAAAGAGATGAGATACAAGGCGCATCGAGCGAGAACGAGGGAGCATACTGTTTCGTATGTGACCGAGTTCGAGTCGATGATGCAACGCCGTGGATCGCCCTTTTTACGATTTTCCGGATTTTTCCGGTGAAAAATCCGGCTTAGGAGACTATCCACGACGCCGCGACTCCCGCCCATCCCGCCGAAAAGTTCTCATATTATTCGGTGGGCGCCCAATGCTCGCATTCCTTCGGGCGCTTTATCTCATCGCCGGAGGCCGGGACCGTGAAAAGATAGTGCTCTTTCACTTCCCACTTCAGGACAACGCAACGCGATCTGATGTATCTGAGATCCTCGATCCGGCCTATCTCGAAACCTTCTTCGAGCACCTCAAACCACCGGCAGTTGGCGCACGTCTTTATTTTAATTTCTCTTTTTACGGTTTTTTTTTTACTCATTTCGAGGATTTCACTGTTTGAAGATGTTTTTTCAGGAATGCCACGAGCGTGTTCCACGCTTCGGTGCTTCTGGAAATTTCAATCGGGCGCCGCTTCGCCGGGTCCGTGAAAAACAAAAATCCGTGCCCGACATCCGGAACGACCCTCATCTCGTATGACTTTCGTTCGGTGTCGAGAGCCCGAGCAAGTTCGTACGCTTGCGAGACCGGGACCGTCGTGTCCTTCTCACCATAAAGCAATAGGAGCGGCGTTTTGATCGATGCCGCACCAAGTGCCGGTGCGCGTGTCCTGAAAGCCTCCGGACGGTCCTGAGGGCCTTTCCCGTAAACTTTAACCGACAGAGGGTCCGTGACGTCGAACCCGTTATCAACGAGGTATTCGTACCAAGTGTATGTGTTTGTCACGCCGTAAGCGCAGACAGCAGCCGCGAGCGTATGGTTCTTTTGTATCGCCAACAGAGTGATGAGCCCGCCGTGGCTCGTCCCGGCCATTGCAAGCCGGCGCGGGTCCACCTCGCTCATTTTTCTCAGTAACGCCACCGCGCTCAGAACGTCGTCCACTTCGCCGGCGGCGACTTCCAC
>JAKLIR010000613.1 GCA_022709505.1 bacterium
TTCAGTCTTCGCGATTTCCTCCCCGTCGCTCTCGGCGGTCACCTTAACCTTCTTCGCGGACTTCACTTCGGGTATGCTGATCGAAATCCGGTGTTTGCCGGGCGCGAGTGATATCTTGCGCACGTATTTCGATCCATCCACCGAGGCTGTGAAAGAAACCTCCTTGCTCGGGCCGATGGCGAAAAAGTCCAGTCTCAATTCGTGCGCCGCGGTTTTTGCACCGTGCGCGAGGAACGGCAGCGCGGCGGCCGTGAAGTTTCTGAGCATGGGTCTTTGCAGCTCCGCCACCGATTCGAGCTTGATGTAGTCGTAAACAACCCATTGGCCCTCGGTGAGCGTGATCGTCAGCAGGTTGTCCCCGGCCTTCATTTGATCCGCAGGTATGAAAAATGCGATAGTGCGAGGATCGCCCTTTATCGTGTTTTCAAGGATGATGCTGTTCGCGCCTCTCATGGCGGTTTGGTTTTGCTTGTGTCCGTTCGCGCCGATGGTCATTTTCGCGTCGGTTCCCGGCGAAACGCCAGCGAAACCGACTGTCAACAGATAGCCGCCCGGCTTTACCGTATCGAGCGAAAACTTGATGTTAACGGGGTACGTTCTCGAAGGGCCGCACCCGCACGACGGGCCCGGCTGCAGACCCGGAAATACTTCCTTCGCGGGCTTGCGCGCCGCGTCCAGATTAAATCCGTCCGCGAAGCGGCCCGGAAATTCCTTGAACCACTCTCCCGACGGCTTTGCTGAAAAATCGTAGCTCGATCCGTTGTCCGCGCCGATCATCCAGACCGTGCTGAACGTTCTCTCGGCCGCGCCCGCGAGCGCCGCCGAAACCAAGATCAATAACAATGTCAGAGCTGTGGTTATAATTAAGCTTTTTTTCATCATTCCGCGCACTCCCATTATCGTTATTTAAAGGAAGCTTCGCCGCCGGCCGGCTCGGCGTTCGGCTGTTATTATATCAGATGATCGCCTCCGGCGGCTCAAGTGTAAACTTTGCTCAAGGGGAAACTTTTCGCGCGCGCAATTCCGGAAGTGCGCCGGAATTGTTTTTCCACATTCAAATAAGATCGTTGATTCGAAGTAAGATATTTTACCTTAATATCCCTGTTGAGAAATTGCCAAAAGCGGTGAGGTGCAAGGCGCATCGAGCGAGAACGAGGGAGCATACTTGGAGGTATGTGACCGAGTTCGAGTCGATGATACAACGCCGCGAATCGCCGCTTTTCGCAATTTCTCCCCGTCATCCCGGGCCGAGACCCGGGATCCAGTGGGGACAGGACGTCAGGGGTGTTTTTCGGGGTGAAGTGGGCCAAGCCGGCGGACGGGTGCGGAGACCCGTCCCTACAACTCAAACGCAATTCAAATACAGGCCGCGGGAGCGGCCTTGCCACGCGTTACGACGCGGAGCATCATAACGAGGAATCGATGTCGCTACGGCAGATATTTTACTCTATCATCCCTGTTGAGAAATTGCCAAAAGCGGTGAGGTGCAAGGCGCATCGAGCGAGAACGAGGGAGCATACTTGGAGGTATGTGACCGAGTTCGAGTCGATGATACAACGCCGCGAATCGCCGCTTTTC
>JAKLIR010000614.1 GCA_022709505.1 bacterium
GCCGCGACCTCGAACCCGTCGAGGATGCTTCCTTTCACGGCTACCGTGCCTGTGAAGTCGATGTTTCCCGAGGAGTAATCGACGTCTCCTTCGACTATGTAGATCGGGTCCACCCGGATCATTCCCTTGGAAACTATCGGCGCTCCGTCTATTTCCGCCACGAACTCGAGGCCGTTTGGGCTCACGGACACGTTGGCCCCCGCTCTGAGGGAAATGTCCATTCCCCATTCTCCGGGAAGCCGCTGTCCGAGAACGGTGAATCCTTCCTCTCCCTGAGTCGCGGGCTTTTTTCTCGCGATCACCGCCCCGCGCCTGACGCTCGGCACGTTGCCGACTTTCTTAAAGTCTATCCGCTGCAAATTCGCCAGATCGTCCTCGGAAGCCCCGCGGGTGTCGGTTTCAAACTCGAATATGATTTCCGCATCTTCTCCCTGTGTGAACGGTTTTCCCGTCGCCACAATCAGCGTGTTGTCGTAAAGGTCGAGGTTTTCGAGGAAGATCCTGATCTTTTCGCGGTTCTTCACGCCGTATGCGATCTTCTCGTTTTCGAGCAGCTTAAGAACGTCGTCTATCGTCGGCGCCGCGCCTTGTCTGACGTGCAGGTATGCGGTCAGATGGTCTCGCGAGATTTCCAGTTCGAGCGGATCTTTACCGTATTGAGCGGCCGAAGACGCCATGTTCCGTCCTTCCGGCGGTAGAAAAGAAGTTTTGTCGGACGCTTCTTATTGTAATACCGAGTCGTCCGTATCGCAATTTCATTTTCAGCCGCGCCGTGTCAAGATGGAATTATACAATAAAACTTTTGCTACTGCATTATACAGATAGCACACATTTGTGTAAAATAGGGATTCGCAAGATGTGACGCGCGGCCGCGCGGCGAGAATTTTAGGAGACATAAGCGATGAAGTACGATCCGATGTGTGCAACTTGTTCGAAGGAATGCAAACAGCCCGCGGCGGCAAAGCTCGTGTCGTGTCCCCAATATAAAAAAGCCAACAGCAATCTTGAGATGTTCGATATGAAGGGCAACGTCCGGAAAGAGCTCGCCGTTCGTCTGAAAACGGCGAAAAAGAATAAGCAGCCGGAGGAAGGCTGAGGTGGCCGGGATCGGGACAAGCGGTTTCGGCGGAGAAGACGGGCGCGGCGCGTTGAAAAAAAGAGTGCGGAAGGGAATCCCGCGATCTTTCGAAGTGGCGGCGCTGACCGCCGGTTTTGGAACGGTGGCGGGGGTGGACGAGGCTGGCAGAGGTCCGCTCGCAGGTCCGGTGGTGGCCGCCGCGGTCATCCTTCCGGTCGGATGTTCTTCTCTTCCCGTCAACGACTCGAAGAAACTCACCCCGAAAAAAAGAGAGCAGTTATACGAGAGAATTCTGGATTGCGCGATAGACGCGAAGATCGCCTCCGTGGGAACGGTGTCGATAGATAAAATGAACATTTACCGCGCGGCGCTGACCGCCATGAAACTCGCGGTTGAAGGACTCGGCACAAAGCCCGGGTTCGTGATAATAGACGGCCCCGCCGGGATAGAAGTTGACATTCCGCAACTTACGCTGGTCGGGGGAGATGCGCGTTGTTTT
>JAKLIR010000615.1 GCA_022709505.1 bacterium
AGCGAAATGATAGGTAAAAAAATAGATCAAGTTTGCATAGGAAGCTGCACGAACTCGTCGCTAAAGGACATGCTCACGGTAGCGAGGATATTGAAAGGAAAGAAAGTTGCTCCCGGAGTGGACCTCACGCTTTCGCCGGGATCGCGGCAGGTGCTCGATCTCCTGTCGAGCAGCGGCGGGCTGTCGGACATGATCTCCGCGGGAGCGCGCCTGCTCGAATGCGTGTGCGGCCCGTGCATCGGAATGGGGATTTCGCCGGCGACGGACGGAATTTCCCTCAGAACGTTCAACAGGAACTTCGAAGGCCGGAGCGGAACCGCGAGCGCCGGCATTTATCTTTGCAGCCCGGAAACAGCCGCCGCTTCGGCGGTGGCAGGCGTGATGACCGACCCGAGAACTCTCGGCCCGAGACCTAAATTGGCGATGCCTTCGAAGTTCGCGCCCGAGGCGAACATCATATTCATGCCCTCTAAAAAACCGGAATCGGTCGAGATACTGCGGGGACCGAACATAAAACCTCTCCCGAAAAACAAACCGCTTCCGGATGTCCTTTCGGGCGAAGTGCTCTTGAAGGTCGGCGACAACATCACTACCGATCACATCATGCCCGCGGGGTCTCGCATCCTTCCGCTTCGGTCCAACATTCCCGCGATCTCGGAGTTCGTATTCGAAGCTGTTGACAAGGAGTTCGTGGCACGGGCGAAGGAAAAAGGCGGCGGCTTCATCCTCGGCGGACGGAATTACGGACAAGGATCGAGCAGGGAACACGCCGCGCTTGCACCGGCGTACCTCGGCGTCAAAGCCGTGATCACCGTCTCTTTCGCACGGATTCACAAGGCGAACCTCATCAACTTCGGAATACTTCCGCTGACTCTCGCCGATCCGGCCGACCTCGCACTTGTCAAACAGGGAGAACAGATCGAGATAAAGAACGCTGTGAATGGGTTGCGAAAAGGAAACAAACTGGAAGCCGTTCTGAAAAAATCGAAAAAGAAGATCGAGCTCGTTCACGATCTCTCTCCGAGGCAGGTGGAGATCATTCTCGCTGGCGGGCTTTTGAACTATACGAAAAAGAGCGCCGGAAAGAAGAAATAAACCCTCTCCGCCGCTCTGTTCACACAATATGAAGTTTCCGGCCGCGCGCCGGGAACCCTCGATGGTTCTACATATACAATCCGCCGTCGATTCTGAGCACGTGTCCGGTGATGTATGACGCGCCGTCCGATGCGAGGAAAAGGGCGGCCTGAGCCACATCGGCCGGAGAGCCTATTCTTCCGACCGGGATGTTCTTCCTCAAGTCTTCAAGCACGCCGGCCTCCATTCCGGAGAGCATGTCGGTCTCTATCAATCCGGGTGAAATCACATTGACCGTGATGCCGTACCGGGCCAGCTCCTTCGCCGCGGATTTGCTGAGTCCTATCACTCCGGCCTTGGCAGCGCTGTAGTTCGCCTGTCCCATGTTCCCCGCTTCGCCGGCGACCGACGCCATGTTGATGATTCGTCCCCATTTCTGCTTCAGCATCCTTCGCGAAAAATGCCTCGTGCACAGGAACGCGCCGCGCAGG
>JAKLIR010000616.1 GCA_022709505.1 bacterium
CCGCTTTTCGCAATTTCTCCCAAAGCAAAAAACCCCCGTCGCCGGGGGTTTTGTCTGGTCGGTGTCGTTCTTCAGATCGTATCGAAAAGAGTTCCTTTAAGTATTCCGTGCACGATATCCTCCGCGGACATCTCCATGGCGTGCTTCTCAACTTCCTCTTTCGCGCCGACAACTTTATCCGCAGCCTTCTTTTCGAGGTCTGAGTATGAAGCCCTCATTTTGGCCATAAGTTTGGATTTCGACGAGATCGTTATCTCGTCCGAACCGGCTTTATTGGCCGCGTAAGCTCCCGCCGCCTTCTTCTGTGCAACCGGCGCCGGTTTCGCTGTTTCGGTTTTAGCTGTCACTGCTTTGGGGATGAACGGGACTTCCATATTTCATCACCCCTTTCGTTTATTTCACTTATATTATCGGTATATAACCGAAATTCTTTAATAGCGGCGAAATATATTTTTTGTCCGTTTTGCCAAAAACATCGCCGAATTTGCTTTTCAGTTTATTTTACCACAAAATATACTCAGGCAATATGGCCGTTAGATTATATTTCTGAATTCTGAGTAAGGGCTTTTCAATAAATAAAAATGCGCATTTCGTTAGACATTCCGGAATCCCTCAAAAACGCGCTGAACGTTGTCGGAAAGGCTTTTTCCGCTGAAAACGAGAGAATTTACCTTGTTGGCGGCGCCGCGAGGGACTTATTGCTGAATAAAGAGCCTTCAGACCTCGATTTCACCACTTCCGCCACCCCGGCGGCCATCAGACACATCATGCGCCGCGACGCCAAAAACATCTATGATAAATCCAAAGCTAAAGGCTACGGAACTCAGGGCATGGAACTGAAAACCGGCGGCGAAGTGGAAATCACCCCCTTCAGGCGCGTCGCCCCGCCGGAATCCGAAGACTCGGCCGACGTCGCTCTAAACGGGTCTGTAACGCTTGAGCAAGACCTCGAAAGCCGCGATTTCACCATAAACGCGCTCGCCGTCGATGTCTCGACCGGAAATTTCGGCGAAATTATCGATCCCTTCAACGGAGAAAAGGACCTGCTCGATGGAATTCTCCGAACTCCCGCTCCTCCCGCGAACACACTCGAGGACGACCCCCTTCGCGCCGTCCGAGCGGCGCGTTTCACCGCCCAATTCCATCTAACACCCGTTTCTGACCTGATTTTAACCATCCGGGACATGGCGCGGGAAAAGACCTCGCTCGAACGAGTATCGCTCGAGCGCGTGCGGCTCGAATTCGAGAAAATGCTGATGCTCGAAAAACCGTCGGCCGGATTCGAATTGATGACGGATTGGGGGCTTCTCGGCTTCTATCTGCCGGAAGTCGCGCTGCTCGCCGGGCTCGAGCCGGAACCCGGCGGCGCTCATAAGAACATCTTTCAGCACACGCTCGCCGTGCTCGACGCCTCCGCGTCCCTCGGGCCGCCGGACCCTCCCTTCCGCTTCGCCGCGATTCTGCACGACGCCGGAAAACCCGAAACCCGCAAGTTGACTGAAAACGGCTACGTTTTTCACGAACACGAAAAAGCCGGCGCAAGGATCGCGGAA
>JAKLIR010000617.1 GCA_022709505.1 bacterium
GACGGAAGTTTCAAATACAAGACTCTCGAGCGCGTCAATTCCGCTTTGACGTCGGAAACCAACAGCACCGAGAACCAGTACATTCTCGCTCTTGCATGGTATCCGCGGGAAGCTCTCAAATATCTGTTTAAATACGACATCAGAACAAGTTCGGACGACAACGACACGGACGTGTTGACCGCCGAAGTTCAATATCAGATTTCCGAACGCTTGAACACGAGATTCAATCTGACAAGCACGGACAGCAGCTCGATCGCAAGCTCGGCGACGCGCGACCAGTACCTCCTCGAAACCTCATACAAAATGAGCAGGGTCTTCTCGATGCTTCTCGACCTCAAGAGGGAGTCCTATTCGTCGTCCACGGGTGCGAACGACTACACCGGCACGCTGTTCGACCTCTCGCTGACCGCCACTTTCTGATGTGGGGGTGAGGGCCGTATCTCACGGTGAGAACAAGAACAACAATGAGCTTGCCGACGCGGTGGCGTCGAGGCGTTATTACCTCGGGATCGAAAGCTTCCCACCGCGGGTGATATCGGCGATGAGGAAGGCGGACCGCGCGCTGTTCGCCCCGCCTTCCGCGAAGGATGTTTACGCCGACGTCCCGCTGCCCATTGGAAACCAGCAGACCTGTTCGCAGCCGAGCATGGTGGCCGCCATGGCCGCGCTGCTCGAACTTTCCCCGGGATTGAAAACGCTTGAAGTCGGCGCCGGTTGCGGATACAGCGCGGCGGTAACCGCAGAGCTCATATCTCCCGGCGGATCTCTTTACTCCGTCGAGCTGATCCCGGAACTCGCGGCCTCCGCGAAAAGAAATCTCGGCAAACTATCCTTCGACGCGCAAGTGAATGTGCTCGAGGGGGACGGCTCCGTGGGTTTGCCGGAGAACAGCCCTTTCGATCGCATCTATCTCACGGCCGGGATCGGCCCTTTCTTCGACGAAGCGCTTCTCATCCGTCAGCTAAACGAAGGCGGAATCCTTCTGTATCCGGAATCGCACGGCGACATGTTCAAGGTGAAAAAGATCGACGGCGACCTGACCCGGGAACGGTTTCACGGAGTCGCATTCGTGTTTCTCAGGGGGCGCAACAGTGGATATCGCTGAGAGGATCCGGATCGGGACGTCCGGCTACAGTTTCGCCGATTGGAAGGGCGCGTTCTACCCCGAGACGATCAAACAGTCCGCGATGATCGAATACTATTCGCGCGTGTTCGATGTCGCCGAGATCAATTTCACGTACTATAGGATGCCGACGGCGAGGAGCTTCGAGACTCTGATTTCCCGCACGGACCCGGCGTTCGGCTTTTTCGTGAAACTTCACGGGGACATGACGCACGGCCGCACGGGAGAGATAAAACTTTTCGAGGACTTTGTTTCGGCGCTCGCCCCACTCGAAAAGAGCGGGAGACTGCTGGGGCTTCTCGCGCAATTTCCCGCGAGCTTCAGACGCAACCCCGACAATATTTCCTATCTGATTTGGATGCGGCGCTTCTTCGATCGTTTCCGCTTCGTCGCCGAATTCAGGCACGCTTA
>JAKLIR010000618.1 GCA_022709505.1 bacterium
ATTGAATCGTGAAGCTCCCGCGCGACTCTCTCGCGTTCCTCTTCCAGCACCGTGATCACTTTCTGGGAAAGGGCGCTCAGGAGTTTCTCGCGGATGAGAACTTCCTCTTCGCTTTTCTTATGTTCCACGATTCTCCCAATTCTCTCAGCGATTACTTCAACAAGAGAACGCTCTTCCTTTATAAACGGGCCTTCGTCGGCTTCAGGGCTCTCGGCAAGGTAGAACACTTCCACGGAACCTGACTTCAATCCAGACACGAAAATATCCGCCGCCTGTTTCCATTTAGTCTGTTCGAAATTTTCGGTGACGTATTCTTTCGAATTTATGAAAATGCGCGCGCAGGTTATGGAAGGATATTGCCACGCGGGCGGGATGAGTACGACTATCGAGCTCATTATTTCATCGAGCGAATTCCCGCGCCTTTCGAGAATTCTCGATATGCCGTAAAGACAGTTTAATTCTTTGACCCGCTCCTGTAGATTATGAGTCAGGCGTTGTTGGCGACTGTCGGCGTTCAGTGCTTCCAATTCTTTTTCAACCACAATGGAATTCCTCTGAAAAGCAGTAATAACAACAAGACATATTATATTTACAAAATGAAGTAAATCTACGTTTTGTCAGATGTGGCTGTCGTTTTTTCGCCGAGCGAATTGTAGTCGCGGCGTTCTTCTATAAAGCGGGCTGGGGTGATAGAATAGCGCGTGAAGCGTTGTGTTTGTAATTCGAAAATCCGTTGGTGCTAATGCCGCTGTTCTTTTACGCCGCAATGTCATATCTCGCCGGCACTTACGCCGGCGCCGTCCATACGATACCTCCATGGATTCCTGGCGTTTTTTCGCTATGTGGAATCGTCGCCGCGTTCGTTTATAGGGATAAGGAAAAGGTATTCTCGTTCGCGATGATTCTAACTGTGTTTTTTTCGGCGTGGTTGATGTTCGAGGCTGATGCCGTAGCGTTCAAATCGGGCTCACTTGTCAGATATCTTGAAAACAGGGAGTACGGAGGCCGGGTCGAACGGATCGAGGGGACGGTCGCGGGCTCGACGATGACGGGTGACGGCAGGATATATTTCACGATCAGAGCGCGGGAGGTTGTAACGGATCCGGAGAAGCCTGTAAAAGTAGCTGGGCGTTTGAGCTTAAGGTGGTATTCGGAGGAACGGCCTAAAGTGGGCGAAACGTGGCTTTTTGAGGGGAGAGTGACGCCGTTTACGCAAATGAGGCCGGGCGCCGCGCGATTTTACAGTATGAAAGGTTTGTCGGCGAGATTGAATCTCATTCGGCATGGAGGACAGAGAAAGCTCGTCGCCGCAGGGAAATACCGCTTGGATGCATTCGGCGATTATCTCAGCGGTAGGTTCCAGAACATCCTGACGGATAAAATCGAATCTCCTTATAACCAGATTATAGGGAAGATGATACTCGGAACGTCGCAATATATGGACGGCTCGATATATGAGCAATTCAGACGCGCCGGGCTCGTGCACATTCTCGTGGTTTCCGGGATGAATGTCTGGATACTGTTTTCA
>JAKLIR010000619.1 GCA_022709505.1 bacterium
AATGTGGGGTGAAATCGGAAAAAGAGATGAGATACAAGGCGTATCGAGCGAGAACGAGGGAGCATACTGTTTCGTATGTGACCGAGTTCGAGTCGATGATGCAACACAGTAGATCGCCTTTTTTTACGATTTCCCGGATTTTTCTGATGAAATATCCGGGCTAAACACCATTTCTTAAACACGTCCGTGATTCAGCGCCTCTCGCCGCCCTCTTTGGCAGGAGGATCGAAGGCCGGATTTCGAACGACAGTCCTTATTCGAAAACCTTCTCTTCGGTCAAGTGGGACCCCACAGAGTCTTCCTCGACATCCCGGCCGGCCGGCCCGCTCTTCGCGAGCTCGGTGTAATACTCGTGCTGAATCAGCGCGTTCATAATCTGGTTCGTACCGGTCCATATCATGGTGAGCCGCGTGTCCCTCAGCAGGCGTTCCACCGGATATACGTTCGTGTACCCGATCCCGCCCATGATCTGCATGGCGTTGTTCACGGCGAGCCATGCGCTCTCGGTGGCCACCTTCTTCGCTTCGGAAACCATCCTTCTGGGGTCTTCTCCGGAATCCACCTTGCGGGCGGCGGCATAAACGAGCGCCCGTGCGGCGTCCACGGAACACAGGGCGTCCGCGAGAAGATGGTTCACCGCCTGAAACTTCATGATCTCCCTGCCGAACGCTTTTCGCTTCGTGGTGTACCTCGCTGCCACTTCGAGCGCCGCGCGCCCGGTGCCGACCGCGCCCGCCGCGCTCGTCATCCTCTCCGGAACCATCATTCTATTAAATATCATCCCCCCGCCGTTCAACGGGCCCACGAGGTTGCTTTCCGGCACCTTCACGTCGCGGAAAACGATCCTTCCCGTTCCGCCGCCGCGAGATCCCATCAGACCGTAAACCTCCTGCACTTCAACCCCCATGTCCCTCTCGACGATGAAAACACTGATCGCTTCGTGCGCCTTCGCGCCCGCCGCACCGGTACGCACGTAAACGAGAAAATAATCTGCTCCACGCGCTCCTACGATGAATCTCTTCTGTCCGTTGAGGATATAGTAGTCGCCCTTCTTCACCGCGGTCGTCGTGGCCCCGAAAAAATCCGATCCGCCCCGAGGCTCGGTCAGCGCCTCCGCGCATATCATCTTCCCGGCAAGCATCGGCTTCAGATATTTTTCCTTCTGCTCGTCCGTCCCGAAACTGTTAATCGCTTCACCGATGATCGTCGGTAGCGAAAACAGGCAGCCGAGCGCGGAACCCAGCACGCCGATCTCCTCTATCGCGATAACCTCCGCGCTCCAGTTCAGGCCACGCCCGCCCCACTCTTTCGGGAAACGCGAGCCGATCAGATTTCTCTCTCCCAGTTTCCGTACGTATTCATAAGGATACTCGATGTCCTCGGCGTCCATTTTCTTGATAAGTTCCTTCGGAACATCCTTCTTCAGAAAATCGAGTATCTCCGCTCGAAACGCTTTCTCCTGATCAGTCATCATGAATTCATACATGGCCGGCCTCCTATGAATTGATTCATCGGGAGAT
>JAKLIR010000062.1 GCA_022709505.1 bacterium
GGAACGCTCCTTTTCAACCTCGCTTGGATGGTCATCACGCCGCCGATTTTCATAGCGGGAGAGATAATTTACGCGGTCGCCTTCGGGCTAAGCCCGATCGTAACTTTGGTGACGATAGGCGTGATAATAACTTCATCGGCACTCTGCATCGTTATTTCAGACATTCCTTTCATTTTTTTTTACATAACATTCCCTGAGGCCGCGAAGCATAATCCCATGTTGTTCATCAGGATGAAAGCCGGCTTCTCGAGAATTTGGAAAATGTTCCGTGAAGGCTTCTCGTCCGGCGCGGATTACGGAACATCCATTCCGTTCGCGATCAAGTATTTCTTCTACCCGCACATCCTGTTCAAAACGGAAGGTTTACTTCTGAATATAGCCGCTATCACCGGATTTATATGTATGCTTCTCAATCATTCTCCGCTAATGGTTTTTTTCGCCGCTCATACTATTCTTTTTATGTGTTTTTTCACAATCTCGCCATACAAAGCAACAAGAGTAGCCGTTATTTTTATTCCTTTATTTTGTATTAGTGCGGCTTATGCATTATCCTTGCTGCCTTTTCAGATTTTTATACCAATATCCTTTTTGATAGTAGCAAGAAGCATTATTTACGCGTCTGAAATCTGGAACCTGACTTCCGCTACTCGAAACGCGGTCGATTACATAAAAAAATGCGGTTCCGAGAAATTCATTACAACAAATTACCCGTTCATCCACTTGTACGGATCCGACGATATAAAACCCAACAACGCGAATTTGGCAAACCTTTTTTCGTCCTTCCATGAAAGAGGCGTTAAATATCTTTTCATCGAGCACCATGAACACTTCCCCGGAATGTCGTTGCGAATGACCGACATCATTCAAAAGCAATTCGCGCCTGTAATGAAATTCGAGGACCCTTGCGTGACCTTTCACCCTCTTTTGTGCGAAGCCGAATTTCTAACAGAGAACGCTGTCTGGGACAATGTGATGGTTGATGTTAGGCCATGGAATCAATTTAGAAACAGGCCATCCGAAAGGGACAGGTGGCTGAGAGTTTTCGATCTTGAAGAGATCATCACAAACACGGAGGTCCCGGGGCTCATGGAAGAGATGGTCCTACAGAAAGTGAAATTGCTCATCAAAGACGAGAAGTTCAGAGAGGCCATTGAACTGCTCAAGGTCGCAAAGCGCGAGAATACTTACAACCCTGTTCTTCAATATCATCTCGGGATATGTTACAGAAAATACGGCAAAGAGAACTGGGCGATAAAAATATTCCGTGAGTTGGTTGATGGAAGACTTCTGCCGGAGAAAGCCCATGAAAACTGCCTCGCGAATCTGCTTCAATTGGAAACCAGAAACCTGATCAACGCGGGCAATCTCAAAGAAGCTCTCCCGAAACTACTCGAACTTCTTCAATATGACCCTGACGATCCCTACAGCAACTATTACACGGGCATCTGGTACATCAACAACAATCAGCCCGATAAGGCCGTTCCCTATATCACTAAAGTCGTGAATTCAAAAGAAGGAGATGTTAAGAGCGAAATACTTGAAGACTGTAATTGGTTCCTCAAGGAATACGGAGATAATTCTCAGGAGTGATGGAATTATAAAGCAGACCTTTTTTCCAAGTCGGTTTTTCTGACTGCCTCCGCCTGATCTCTGCGCTCCGCGTTCAAAGCGTCCTTTTCAGCCTGAAACTGTTCCAGAACGGCGGGCAGTATCTCTTCGAGTTCCTTTTCACTGTAGCTCTGCATCAATTCTCTCGCCTTCGACGAAGCCTTAACTTCTATCTCGGCGATTCTGACATCGAATTCCTTGTTTATTTCACGTATTTTGCTCTTAGCTTCATCCGACAATTCGTTAGGATCATTCTGAGGAACGATATCCTTTGTTCTTTCGAGTGCGATTTCGAGAGCTGATTTCATTAGCGCCTCCGCTAAAGACAGGCTGTTAAAAACCGGTCATTTTTTCGAGTCTTGCAATACGTTCCGCTATTGGGGGATGAGTTGAAAGAAGTGATGACAAACCGCCTCTAAAAGGGTTAACGATGAAAAGATGGCTCGTCGCCGCGTTGCCGCGAATGGGGTATCTCTGTGCGGTGGCGTCGAGCTTTCTGAGAGCGCCGGCGAGTTCGAGCGGCTTGTGCGAAATCCGCGCCGCACTCTCGTCCGCGACGAATTCCCTCGATCGCGAGATAGCCATCTGAATAAGAAGCGCCGCGATCGGTGCGAGAACAGCCATTAGAAGAAGCTCGAAGATGTTCCCATCCCGTTCGCTCCGCCCGATCCCGAACAGCGCGCCCCATCGCGCCGTGTGCGCCAGCATAACTATCGCGCCCCCGAGCGCCGCCGCAAGACACTGTATCATCGTGTCCCTGTTTTTTATGTGCGATATTTCATGCGCTAAAACGCCTTCCACTTCACTATCTTCAAGTAAATCGAGCAAACCCCGCGTCACCGCAACCACGGCGTGTTCGGGATTCCTCCCCGTGGCAAACGCGTTGGGAACCGGAAGAGGAACCAACGCTATCCTCGGTTTAGGTATCCCGGCCGAAACCGCGAGTTGCGCCACGATCTGGTGAAGACGCGGCGATTCCTCCTGAGTAAGTTCTTTCGCCCTATACATGGAAAGAACTATTTTGTCGCTGAACCAATACGATGCCCCGTTCAAAATCAGTGCGAAAATAAAAGCGAAAATAATGCCGTTCGACCCTCCAAGCAGGGCGCCGAAAAGCATGAATAATCCGAAAAGCGTTCCTAAAAGAAATGTTGTTTTTAGTGAGTTCATTCCGGCCGCCACCTCTGAATTCCTTCAAAAGTGTATGGACTCAATTAACAAGTGTCAAGGAATATCACCTTCGGGAGTATATGTGGAACCCCTAAAATATACTATCGAATACGGAGATGCGTCGCCGAGGAACATTCTTCCGCCTATAGCGGTCATCGCTCCCGTCGCCGCGAACACCTTCAAACCCCTTTCCGGGGTGGTTGTAAGTTTATTCGCCTCGGCCGTCATGCAAACGTTCTTTCCCGCCGTGAACATCTTCACGGGCGCTATCGGGTCTCCGCCGCTTGACAACTGGCTCACTGTAAATATACCCTGTTTGTTCATTGCCGGGAAATATCCGATAAATCCGCCCGTGTTCTCGGTTATGCTTCTCGACGGGTGATATCTAACGTCGTCTGAAATGAATCCCACGAGAACAACCGATGCTCCGAGAACCGAATACGACTTGAATTTTTCGACGGTCGAAACACATGCCTCCACATCTTTCCCGTCGTATCCGAACCTTACAGTCAGAATATCCATTGCTTTAGGAATGTCTTTGTCCGCGTCGTCCGTAACGACCTCGGTCATATTGTTCTTGTCCAAATCCTTCATCGTAGGCAACTGAACGACAGAGTTCCCGATCTCGTCGAAAGCGGAAATGAAAAACTCATATTCGACACCCGCTTTCAAGTTCTGCAACTGCGAATACCAAAAATCCGATTTCGGCGATTCTTTAATCATATCCACCGTCGTCAGTGCCTCACCGGAGTCCTTGATCCTGTATGAAAGGAAAGCTTTCTTGACCGTGAATTTGCTTATTTCCGAATCCACGGAAATCGATGCGCGCACTCTGACATCACCGTTCCTCGAAAGCGATTCCCTGAATTCTATCTTTCCCAAGTCCGGTGGAACATCCTGAACCGTGTTGCCGAAAGCCTGAGGCAAGGAGTCGAAAACGTCGTCTGGAAGCTCTTGCCCGAACGAGCGGCACCCCATAAGTATGAAAACCGCGGTTATGGATGATATTATGATTTTTTTGATAGTCATTTGCCCGTCCTCAGAATGGAATTGAGCTTGGTTGTCAGGGCTGCTTTGTCATATTTCGAAGGGAAAGCTTCTATCTCTTTCAGCGCCGTTTCGATGTTCGCGACGGCTTTGTCGAGCCTCGGCGAAATGTATTGAATGAAAGTCTCGTCTTCAGAAACCTTCGGGATGGAGCGAATGTTCTCCGCAAGCGCTCGGAGATCGATCTTCAAGGAATCCAACATCTCGCGCTCGTCCGTTTCGTTCGAACTTTTGAATTTATTCACGTCTTCCGCGACCTTGAAAGGGAAAGAAGCGCTAATATTGTCGCCCGAGATTTTCATCGCTGAGAGCAAAGCCTCCCCGCCCTGCCGGCTTCCTGCTATGAAAGAGGCGGCCATAAGCATTGAGTGATCGGGAGCATAATCTTCCGGATTCCAACCGTAATCGGCCACAGTGGCGTCCACGAACTTCGACAACTCGGCTTCATGCGGTTCCGCGAAATTGTAAGGATTGTTAAGATAATTTCTCGAGATTTTATATATGTCGGGAGAGCGGCCTCTAACCGGCCCGAGCGGGGACCAGTTGTCCCCTATCGCCGGTGAGCGCCCGACAACTTTTATGAACTCGCGAACATCGTCCGAAGTAATCGTCTTCGAGACGATATCCCTTCCGGTCCATCCGATCTCGACGCTCGGATCGAGCTTTTCACGTAGTATTTTGAAATACTTTGTCTGAGTCCAGCCCCAGTATTGGTTCGGCACGAAAAACAAAGTTGCATCGGGGTCCTGCTTCTTAAGTGAAGCGAGTAACCTGTTCGTCACATCCACTTCCGCTTCGGCTATGTGCCCGTATTTGGCTTTATCCGCCGGCGTCGTCAGCACCGGCAGAACATCGTCAAAAAATATTCCGAATTTTTTTACACCTATTTTCTGCAACTGCCGGTAGCGCGAAACGAGTCTGTCGAATTCCGCCGGATCCGAATATTCCATTGAGAGAGCGGGCGAAAGCGAGAATGAAAACTCAATTTTCCATTTCTTGCAGATCGCCATGTACTCCTTGAACTCCTTCAGTTCTTCGGGGTCATACATGGCTCTCCAACGCCGCCGGAATTTCGCACCTTCCTTCGGCGCATAGAGAAAGGAATTCATCTTGAGAGGCCCCATTGACTCAAGTATGTCCATCCGTTTCTGATGGCTCCATACGCTGTATCCGCCTTCAAGAACCCCTCGCACTTCAAAAGCCGGGAAATCGTATATCTCACCAGTATATATTTGAAGGACATTATCCTTTTTAAAGAAAAGCTGCCCGAGCGTCAGCGTCCCATACTGAAATCCGCGCGGTTCCGCGGCTTCGATAGTCACGCTGAACGGATCGCCCTTGACAGTCAGCCTATAACCTTCGAGAGGGAATGACTTTTCCTTCTTTGCGTCCACCGGGATGTAAGAGATCGTCGAGGCTGTTTTTTCGCTGAAACTCCAATCAAGGTCATATTTCTTCAATTTATTCTTGATAATCCTTATAACATCAGGGTCCGCAACGGATTTCGGATCATTTATCCGTAGCGAATTCGGTACGTCCGCAACTCCGGACAGACAAGCCTGTCTCGGCCTTGGATAAACAACCTGTGCGGCGTCCACCGGGCAATTCTCCGCTTTGACTACCGCGGAAAACAACATGACGATGATCGCTGTCAGAAATAATTTCGTTGCTTGTCGGCGTTTCTGGGATATAATGAACATGATGCCCTCACAAATCTTCCTAAAAACCGGCCCGTCCAAAACAATAAAAAAACAAAGTGCTACTGTCAATGAATTTTCAAAAATCCAAAGATTGTTGTGATTTTGATTTTGACAACATAAGAACACACATATTATAATCAGGCACTATGAAAAGAATCCTGCCTATTATTTCGGTGGTATTGCTTATCAGTTTGTTTTCCTCCATCAGGCTTATCGCTCAGGAAGCATCCGTTGAAGACGCAAAACTGTCAGATCCGAATTCCATGATACAAAACCTTCTGCTCGTTGCGGACAATTCGAGCATAAAATACTCAATTTACGGCGAAAGCCTCAGAGGTCTGAAATTTATCGAGATATTATCCGCGGACAAAGTGCTAAGACATATCGACTGCCTCGGAAAAGGTCAGTGCCGGATTTCAGGCATATCCATGATTTCCGAACTTCCTTCGCCCATCATCACAGCGGTGGCGAGAGACAACACGGACAAAGAACAGAGAGAAAAAATAAAGGTAACGCTCGGAAAAGGCGGAACCAAGGTATATCTCATAAGCGCCATACCGGACCTTGTCGGTTTTTCGCCCACCACTCTTATCAAAAACAATGAAACTGATAATCAAACTCAGGATAATGCGACGACGAATCCCGTTCAACCACCGCAGTTCACTTCAGATTCCACAAAAGGCCCCGATCTGACGATCGAGACCAAAACAAACGACAAGAACGATTACACGTTGACGATCACCTCAAAAGACCCATCCGGAGTGAACTTCATCGAAATTCTTGAGAACGGGAAGTTTTTCGACGTCGAAACTTGCGACAAGAAATTCGAATGCGTGTTTTCGAAGAATATCAAGAACAGAAAACCGGGAACAAACAAATACGAGATCAAAACCATGAACGAAAAGAACGCCTTAACCATCAAAGAAGAAACTATGACTTTCACCGAGTAGCTCTGCGCGCCGTACTCATAAACCTATCCAATTCGCCGGATATTTTTTCAAGAGGGACTATGCTGTCTATGATTTTTGCGTCAACGGCCACTCTCGCCATCCCGTAGATCGCGCTCGATTCCCTATCCTGCGCGATAGTTATCCCGCCGGTTTTTTTTATCGCCCCGAGTCCTACGACTCCGTCGTGCCCCATGCCCGTCATGATCACACCTATGCACCGATTCCCGCAGTTTTCAGCCATGCTGTTGAAAAGGACATCCGCTGAAGGGCAGAAAAGAAGGCCGGAAGGCTCGCTCCCGAGGTCGGCATGAAGATCGTCCGCCTCTCTTTTCACTCTGAGATGCAACCTGTCCGGCGCGAAATATACCGTTCCTTCCTTCAGCGCCTCATCCTGTTCGGCAATCTTGACCCTGACATCGCAAACTGAATCGAGCCGTCTCACGATACCTTCGATAAAACCCGGAATTATGTGTTGAACGACAAGTACGGGCGCGGAAAATTCTTGGGGAAGAGTTGGAATGAACCTGCTCAAAGCATTCGGTCCCCCGGTGGATATCGCTACACCCACCACTTCAATTTTTTGATCCGTCCTTAACGCCGACGGCGAATGCTCCGTCCTTCCGGACGTATGGCGATATTCGGATATTACCTCTTCCGCCTTGTTCCAACTAATAATAGAAGGTTTCTTGCTAAGGCAGACTTCAATCCGCCTGACTAATTTTTTCTTCAACGCCGGCTGTATTGCCGGAGGGCCTTCCGGTATCACCACCACATCAACCGCACCCAATTCGAACCCGGTTTCGATAGTTGTTTTTTTATCCTCCGGACTTCTGCTCGCCATCAACAAGGGCCTCGGAGAAAAGGTCATTATTGACGCTATATCATCGATTCTCGTTGAAGACGAAGTGTCGATATCCACTATAACCGCAGCCGGATTGCTTTTCTCCGTTTCCGTCTCTATCGGTATTCCTTCGGACGGACGCACGAGATAATAGTCGGTGTCCCTCGTGAGCACGCTGAAAAATCTGAACATCGAATAATCTTCAGTTACGATGAGAATCTTCCGGGGTCGCATCGCCATATTGGTCGTCCTGATCTGGCCCGAGAAAAATCATTACAAATCGTTTGTTTCATTTTGACGAAAAGAAATAAACCTATTCTCTACGACTTCCTTCCGCAACTAACATGAAACATCTATATAAAATAAGATACTTCTTCTTTTCAACATCCGCGAAACGAGGCGAAGATATATTTTCGTTCGGGTGCCTCCGGATTCGCGGATGTTCCCGGTGCGCGAGCATCCGTCGTTAATTCGCTCAAGCTCCCTCTTCCACGAGAGAAAGGCCTTTTTCCTGAGATGAAGGCTCCGAGATTCCGTTCGCCCCGAGGCTGAACTGTGAAATGACCTGTTCGAGACTCGTGACCGCTCCCTCGAGCACCGACGCTCCGTTGTTAACCTGATTCGCCTTCTGCGTCGTCTGTTCGGCGATTTTCCCGACGTTGCTCATTTTCTCAACGATCTTGTGGCTCGCCTGAGATTGAAGCAGAGTCGCATCCGTGACCTTTTGAGTGAGGTCTTTCATCTTCTCAGTCTGCGTTTTTATCCTGTCACCCTCACCCTTCTGCTTGCTTGTGGCGTCCTGAATGTCATGAGCTCTGACGTTGATATTTTCCATTGCGAGTTCCATCTGGCTGCTGCCCTTATCCTGTTCGCTCGTCGCGGACGTCAGTTGCGTGGAAATCCCGTTCAAAGTCTCGATCGCGGACGAAATCTGATTTCCAGCCTTGCTCTGCTCTATAGTGGAGTTTTTGACCTGTTGCGCGATTTCGCTCAATCTGGTGAATGCGCCCTTCACTCTGTTCGTGCTTTCCTGCTGTCCTTTGGTTATCAGAGTGACGCTGTCGTTGATCTCATTCAATGAGGTCATGGCCGATTTCACTTTTTCACTGCTTTTCGTCTGCTTCTCGGTTGCGACGGATATCTGCTGCATGAAGAGACTTGTCTTATCGACGCTGGCCACGATCTCCGCAAGAGCCGTACCGGCTTGGTCGGCGAGGTGCGTTCCTTTCTCCACCTCTTTCACGCCTTCGTCCATGGCGGATACCGCTTTCTCGGTTTCCTTCTGAATGTTCCTTATCAGCCTTTCGATTTCCTTGGTGGCTTCGGTGGATCGTTCCGCGAGTTTCTTGATCGATCCCGCGACGACGTTGAATCCTCTTCCTTCCTCGCCCGCTCTCGCGGCTTCGATTGCGGCGTTCAGAGCGAGCAGGTTCGTCTGATCCGCAATTTCCCGAATCACGTTTATGATGTCGCCGATCTGCGCCGAACTTTCGCCGAGTTCACGGATCTTCCGCGCCGTGTCGCTGACCGTAGCTTTTATTCCCTTCATTCCTTCTATGCTTTGCTGAATCGATTTACCTCCCGACTTCGCGACACGGGAGGTTTCCTCGGATGCGTTGAACGCTTCCTTCGAATCGTGCGCCACGTCCGACACGGAGAATACGAGAACGTCGATTTCCTCGAAGGCGCCCTTCAACGATGTGTTCATCGCGTTGATGCTCTTTGACATTTCGTCTATGGAGCCGAGCATTTCATCGACTATCGCCGAAGCTTCCTTAACAGATTTCTCCTGCTCTTTAGCATTGAGAGACACTTCCTCGATGGATGCGAGCATTTGTTCTATGGTGGACGACGTTTCCTGCACTGCTTCCGCCATCACTCGCGCACTGTTGTGAACTTGCGCCGTCGAAGCGGACATTTCGGCGATCACCGCGGTGGTGTTGGACACCTGACTCGTGAGGTCCGCGACCGATTCGTCTATCCTGTAAATAGATTCGATCATCTTATCGACTGAACCCGCAGTTTCGAGAGCCGAGGCGTTCATGACTTTCGAATTCTCCGCGATCGTGTCTATCGCAGACGTAAGTTGCTGCACGCTGTTCGAGACGTCGTCTATCGTATCGTGTTGCTCCTGAGTCCCTTGAAGAATCGATTGCGAAACAGTCGTTATATCCGATGAACTCTTGTTAACCCTGTCCGTGGACAAGTTCACTTTTTCGAGCATCCCGTGAAGTTTCTCGGACATGTTAACGAGACTGCTGCAGAGGTGGCCGATCTCGCTGTCCTCACGGACTATTCGGTTCGATGTGAAATGCAGTTTTCTCGTCAGGTCGCCCTCTGATAGAGCTTCCGCGAAACTTACGCACTGGTACAGCGGCGTCGCGATGCTTTTTGTTATGTACGGGATCATCAGGCTGCTTGAGATTATCACGGCGAGAAGCACGGCGATCGTTATGCCCCAGAGAAGGGGAACCGCCACATCCTGCCTTCGCTTCAGGGCCGCGCGATCAACAGCGTTCGCTTTGCCGATCTTGCCGATGATCTTCCCCATCCGCTCGATGTCGCTTGAGAACCTGCTCTTTTCGGCGAGCGAGCTTGCTTCTTCGTACTTTTGATCTTTCGCCAATTTCAGGATTTCTTCGCTCTTGGTCTTATACTCGCCGAAAACGTTCTTCAATTCATCGATCAGCTTCTTGTCGCTCTGCTCCTTAACGGAGTTGCTGAGCTTTTCTATCGACAACTCCATCGCAGTCCGGTCTTTCCGGTAATTCGGCTGGGCCTCGTCGTCGATGCCGACGTAATCCGAAAATGTCCTGTCGAGCGACAGAATAACCTTTCCCTGCGTGTTAGCTAAACTGTCGAGAGCCCTTACTGAGTCTTTCGTGTCTTCCGAAATCATGCTTTTGGATAGTTCTTTGGTCACGTTGTAATAAGTCAGCATGATCCCCAGAAAACCAACCGCTGTAAATCCGGCGAGGAAGAATATCAACACGCCGAACCATTTGAATAGTTTGACCCTAAGTGTGTGACGTCTTTCCATTTCGTTCCTCCTTCAGGAAATCAAGAATATTTATTTATCATCTCTCTTGCTATATTGATGACCTTCACGATATCCACGATTATGAGAATGTTCGTATCATGTTTGTGGATTCCGACGACGTACTCCGCGCCGAGTCCTGACAAGGAAGACGGCGGCGGCTGCATTTTGGAATAATCGATATCAAGCACTTCCTTCACCCGATCGACGGCGATGCCGACCTGCATGTTGTCAACTTTCAGCACGACCGCCATGCGATCGTCGGTCTCGCTCTTCGGCATCTGAAACATGATTTTCAAATCAATTATCGGAATAATCACTCCGCGCAAGTTGATGACGCCGAGCACGAATTTAGGAGTGTTCGGTATCGGAGTTAATAGCATGTCGTCGGAAACCGATTGCGACTTGTCAGGTTTTCGGATCTCCGCCGAATCAGTTCCCTTATCAATTTCCAGTGAATCGAGAACTGTCTGCACGTTGTCAACCTTTATCGCGTAATCCTCGGTTCCGAGCGTGAACCACAGAACGCTCTGCAGGTTGAAATGCTCCTCGATCTGATTGTCGTTGTGCTGCCCGCCGTCATAAAAGAAATTTTCCATAAAAGTCCTCTTTATAACCTATTCAGTAAACCCGCAGATGTTTCTCTATCGCGACTCGCAGATCCTCTTCCGAAAAAGGTTTTGCGAGAAATTCGTCGATTCCCATCTCGAATGCTTTCTGCCTGTCTGCATTTTTAACATCCGACGTCACCATTATTATCGGTATCTTGTGTATGCCCGACATCGTTCTGACTTTCTGCGTGAACTCGTAGCCGTCCATCCTCGGCATGTTAATATCGGTGACGATCATGTCGAACCTCGTCTCCGCGAGCCTTGTCAGCGCCTGCATCCCGGACGAAGCAACCTCCACCGTGTAGCCGAGCCTTTCGAGCATCTCCCTCTGAGCTATCCTTCCCGAGAGGGAATCGTCAACAAGAAGGATA
>JAKLIR010000620.1 GCA_022709505.1 bacterium
TCAAACCGATAAACGAAAACGCCAAGCAGTGCACAGCAACCGGTAAAAACACGGGTCGCCGGTGTGAGAACCCCGCTGTTAACGGCTACACCGTATGCAGACTCCACGGCGCTCACAAGAAAAAAGAACCAGGTGCGCCGCCACGGAAGACGAAGAGCGGTATAAACTCTGGCACAATCCGGAAATATAAAAACAAACTGAACAAGACAGCGGAGGAACTCGGCGTCGATCTATCGGTCGGATTGAAACACGGATTCCTGGCATTCGATATTCTCACCCCGGAAGAGCGTCAGGACTTTCTTTCAGTAGTCCGGCAGATGCACGAAGACTTTGAAATGAACAAGTCGTCGGACTTTTACGCCGTTGAACTGGTGGCGACCAATCTTGTTCTCTATCGCCGCGCCGCTAAAAACGATGACGTAAAGGCTGCGGAAGCTTACGACCGGATGATCCGGATGCACCTTTCGGATTTGAAGGCGACAAAGAGCGCCCGCGAAGGCGAAACGCTGAATGTGAAAACCACTCCGGCGGAATGGGCGTCGGCGATTATGAAACGTGTAAGTGAGGAAAGCAATAAGAATCAGGGCGATGTCCCGGAGGAAACTTCAGATGAAACCGGAAAAAGCGTCGCATTTGATAATGACGAGGAATGAAAAAAGCCGATAAAACCAAGGCCTCAAACTTACGAACCGTCGCATTTGACACCGAATGAGAGAAAACATGTTGCGCCGTCCATCGGAGTCCGAACGGCCCGGCGGACACTGAACCTTGAAAACTGAATCATCGGAACCGCACCTGTTGCACACGGTCGCGGCCAGGTTCGCGCCTGTCGCGTTTTTCGCTCCATCATTGATCCATTTATTGATCGCGCGAAAAATTCAAATTTCAAAGCTCGCAGGCCCCCTTGAGCGAAAAAAGAGCGCCCTGTTTTTCCACCGGGACAATGTCCCGATTCCCGGATACGCTCCTGAGAGAAAAAGAGACCGGATGAGGTCTCTTTGTAATGGGACTGATCGAACGGGACATTTCGGCTAACCCGGTTCCAGCCGGAAGTCATCGACCGCACGGGCGGACAGAATCTCGCCCTTGACTTCGCGGAAGATATCAAATAGCCGGAAAGCCACGTTTGCTTCCCGACCCCTCACCTTCGACACAAGGATGTAATCAGTGGACCAGGATTTCCCGTTCATCCAGCCGCCGATGCATACCGACTCTCCCGTACAGCCCATACCCATGTGGGATTTCTTGAGGCTCTCGAACGAGTCGCCGCGCTCGACGTAGGGACGGATGAATCGTTTCGCGAGTGCCCGGGCCGCCTGTTCAATCTCGTATTGTTCATGCGAATCCATGCGGCTCTCCCTTCAGAGTGTTTCCATCGCCTGCTGAAGTTCCTCTGACGGAACGCGGGCGTAGACGGTGGTGGTTGAGATGTGCCGGTGGCCCAGACTCTGCTGGACAAGAGCTAGGTTGCCGGTCCGCTCAAGCAGGTTGGTTGCGAACGTGTGGCGAAGC